>CAZMDZ010000210.1:0-6943 GCA_964565175.1 uncultured Planctomycetales bacterium | reverse complement strand
GGCGGCCGACCGCTAATACGTTGTCGACCAAACCCTCCAGGCGGGAGATGTCTTCGAGCATGTTGTCGGCGTAGCGGCGGGCTCGCTCCGGCTTGGGCCGACGGATTAGCGTTTCCAGGGTCAACTGCAACGACTGCAACGGCGACCGGAATTCGTGCGTCACCGCGTGCAGGAAATTGCTTTGTTGCAACGCCAAAAATGCTTCCCGCCTATAGGTTCGCACCAACAAACCCAAACCAAGCACCACCACCACCAAAAACGCCGACGCCTCGCCGATCACCATTAGGCGCTGTCCACTCTGCTCGGAGTTCAGCTCGTCAATTGCTTTGGCACTGATCTGCAATCCTGCCGGTGGGGCTAAAACAATGCCAGGGAATTGTGGCTGCATGGTGCCCCATGCCTCCCGGCGGATGTCGTCGGCGCTGGCGGCGGGGGCGCCCTCCATGTGGAAATCGAGTTGTATTTCAGCTCGTTTCAGGCGCTCCTGCAGCACGCGTAGCTCGATCTCCCGCTCTGTGTCGGAGTTGCGCCATAAAAGCAAACTCCACCACATCCCCTGCAAGATGAACAACGCCGCCAACAAGGCGGTCCAGAAGGGTAGACGCGACTTCATTTTCTATGGCAGAATAAAGACGCATGCGACTCCCCTCCCTCATTCTTCTAGGAATTGGTGCCGTGGCCGGTGGATTGGCCCTGGCTCCGCTCGACGCTGGCGCCCCTGAAACCAAGCTTGGTGAAGGTCCGGTCCACATTCTGCCTTTCGGTCTGATGGGCCACGTCCGCGAGCTCGAGCACACGGTGCCGATGCAAGTGCAGGCCTACAACGGTGGCGATGGCGCTATCCACTTGCAAAGCCTAGACGTACGCACGGTCGACGGCCGTCAATTAGCCCACATTCCGCTGTCCGCCGAGCGTTTGCTGGGTGATTCGGGCGAACTGCTCGACGTGCACATGCTGCTGGAGCAACTGCCAATTGACATCAGCCACCGCCGCTCGGATCGCATGTTCATCCCGGCTGACCAAGTGCCGCAGCTCAACCCCTCGCAGCAAGCGGAGCTGGCCAACCAGATCGAACAGCGCATCTCGACGATCCGCGACGCCGGTCTGCCGCAGGCCCGCAACCTCAACTTTGACGTCGACCTGGGTGACCTTTTCCCATTCAACGCCCTGCCTGGCGATGAAGCCATCCTCGACGTCAACCTCCATTACACCGACGCCTCCGGTGAGTTGAAAACCGTCACCCACAGCCATGCCGTCGAGCTGCTGCCCGCTTACTTGGGCCCGCCAACCGAATGGATGGCTCGTTATGGCCAAAGCCGCGCCGCCGGTGCTTTTGTTAGTGGTGACTTGCACGTTCATAACTGCCGCGACCAAGCCATCGCTGGTTGCCCGAGCTGTGCGGCTGAAAGCTTCAACATCACTGGTTCATTCACCAACACCCAGCTGCGCAACCAGTTCCAAGGCCTGGGTTACGACTGGTTCAGCACCACGACTCACTCCTACTGCATCCAGGGCGACAATGAATTCGCTTTGGTCGAGAACGAAGCCAATACTTTGGATCTACCGGATTTCGTCGTCTTGCTCGGTTTGGAAATGACCAACAAGGAGCACGGTCCGCAGTGGGGCTCGGACATCTTCGATAACACCTGTTTCTTGGGCGGCCACTGGAGTCGTGGAATTGCTCACATGGGTGGTCACGGCATTACTAGCCATAAGCCGGGCGGTCAGGATTACTTCCTCGGCGCATGCGACGGTCCGATTCAAAACCAAGACGTCAACGTTGGCGAAGCGGTTGCTGAGGGCGGCTTTGCCATCGCCAATCACCCGGGCGGCGACACCATTTCGTTTAACTCGGTCAGCTTGTTCGAGGGCATGGAGAAAAACATGACCACCGGCACCGAGATTTGGAACCACGACGTGACCAGCGGCAAGGCGTCGCCAGCCCACATGCAATGGTGGATCAAGCGTTTGCTGGAAGGCAAGATCACTTACCCGTTCTCGGGCTCGGATACGCACGACGAGGCGGTGGAGTTTGGCGCCAACCACACTTACGTCACCGGCGCTCTGAACGACGCCAACCTGCTGGCCGCGCTGAAGAACGGCAAGACTTACCTGTCGAACGGCCCGTTCCTGTACAACAACCTGCGCGACAACAGCGGCCGCGAATTGATCATGGGCGACATTTTCCAGGTCAATGCTTCGCTGATTCCGCCGAACTACCCGGTCACCCTGGATTCGTACTACAACACCGGCACCGAGGTCGCGACGGTCCGCGTTTACCAAGGCACCGTCGGCGATTCGGCCGAAGTTTTGCTGGCCGAGTACACCAACGTTTCGGGTTCGGGCGTGCTCAACACCTCGACCACCATTCCGACCAACGGCACCTCGTGGTACCGCACGGAATTGGAATACGACAACGCGTGGAAGTCGGCCTACGCCACGCCGTGCTACATCTTTTTGAAGTAGCCAGCCAGCCGATTGCGCTCGCAGTTTGAGGGAAGGGGCAACTCTAGGGTTGCCCCTTTCTGTTTTTAGAAGAAGAATGGTCCCATGCCGTTCCTCCTTCTACTCGGTGCGCTTTGCTTGTGCTCACTTCCCCAGCAAGCCGACCCCATCGGGCGTGAGTATTTTGTTGCGCAAACTGGTGATGACGCCAACGACGGCTCCGCCACCAGGATGCTGAGGACCATTTCCGAAGCGGCGCGACGTGCCCAACCCGGTGACGTGATTACGGTCAAGGAGGGCGTTTATCGTGAGCGCATCGACCCTCCGCGAGGAGGCCGGTCCAACGAGCAACGCATTGTTTACCGTGCCGCCCCCGGAGAAACGGTGGTGCTCAAAGGGTCAGAGCGCGTTCAAGGGTGGCAGAAGGTGCAAAACGAAACTTGGAAGTTGGTGCTGCCGGATTCTTATTTCGGTGACTTCAATCCATTCAAGGATGAGATCCGAGGGGATTGGTACCACCGCAAGGACCGGACCCTGCACACCGGTGCCGTTTACTTGGACGGCCACTGGTTGACCGAAGCGGCGAGCCTGAGCGATGCGCTGAAACCCGTCGGTGATTCCCCGCTGTGGTTCACCCCTTCGCCGCCCGCTCCGGATTACCTCATGAACCTAGCTTGGTTCCGCCCAGAGGCTGCTGGACGAGTGGAGGGCGCTGCCTATTCGAATCAACGCGGTATCCAAGCCGCAGCTTGCAACGAGGGCGGTGAGTGCATCGGCTGGATTAACAGCGGCGATGGGCTTGATTTCGATGGCGTGGATTTCGGCGACGGAGCCAGTGAAATTGAGTTTCGAATCTCTTCGGCTACCGACGGCGGGGTGATCGAAATCAGACGCGATTCCGCCGACGGCGAGGTCATCGGTCGTTGTCTGGTGGGCGGCACGGGCGGTTGGCAGAAATGGGAATCCGTCCGCGCAGAGATTCAGCCAACTCGTGGTGTGCAAAAGCTGTTTTTGGTTTTTCGCGCCGCCCCAGCTGAGTGGACCGAAAGTGAGAACACCACGATTTGGGCGCAATTCCCCGGAGTGGATCCCAACCAGGGAAATGTCGAGATCAATGTTCGACAGAGCGTGTTCTATCCGAGCAAACCTGGCATCAATTTCCTCACTGTGCGTGGTTTCACCATGCAACATGCGGCGACCAATTGGGCACCGCCGACGGCCGAACAGATCGGGTTGATCGGTACTCATTGGAGCAAAGGGTGGATCATTGAGGGCAATGATGTGGGCTATTCGACTTGCACCGGGATTACTCTTGGCAAGCACGGGGATCAGTGGGACAACACCTCGGCCAACTCAGCGGAAGGCTATGTCGAGACTATTCAGCGCGGCTTGGCGCGGGGCTGGAGCCGCGAGAAGATTGGCAGTCATATCGTTCGCCACAACACCGTTGCCCACTGTGAGCAGGCCGGGATCGTGGGGAGTTTGGGGGCTGCTTTCAGCACGGTGGTCGACAATACTTTTCATGACATTCACGTGCGTCAGCTTTTCACTGGCGCCGAGATGGCAGCGATCAAGTTTCATGGGGCTTTAGATAGCGAGATCAGCCGAAATCATATTTACCGCTGCAACCGTGGAATCTGGCTGGATTGGATGACGCAAGGAACTCGCGTCAGCAGCAATTTGCTGCATGACAATGGGCCGTCCGAAGATTTATTCCTTGAGGTCAACCACGGTCCGGTTCTGGTCGATCACAATTTCTTTTTGTCCCCCAGCTCCTTGCTGATCAATTCGCAAGGAGCGGGTTTTGCCCACAATTTGATCGCTGGGAAAGTTCGGGTGATCACCGGGGAAACTCGGTTGACCCCGGACGTCCAACCGCATGCAACCAAGCTTGATGGCTTGCATCCGAATCTCAGCGGTGACGATCGTTACTTCCACAATTTGTTCGTCGGCGGCAATGGATTGAAGCCTTACGACCAGGTCCAATTGCCCGTTCAAATGGCGGGCAACGTCTTTCTGAATGGGGCTCAGCCATCCAAGCACGAAAGCAAGCCATGGGCGTTGGCAAGCTTTGACACTGGTTTGAAGCTAAGGCAAAAAGGAAAGGAATGGCTGCTTGAATTGAGCTTAGATCCGGCTTGGAGACGGACTATGCCTCGTCCATTGGTCGGCAGTGAATTGCTGGGTGTGACGGTGGCAACTCAGCTGCCTTTTGCGCTTCCCACTGGCGAGTCTTTTCAACTTAAGCTTGATTGCCTCCACCAGCTCCGTGCAGTCAGGGCTGTATTCCCTGGGCCTTTCGAAGAGGTCAGTGAAGGCATCCAGGGTCGGCGAGTTTGGCCTCAGGCTTCGGCTCCAGAGGATTGAATTTTGACGTTGGGTTTTCTTTCCCACCATCTCACTTAAATAAGGAAGTGTCGCTCCAGGCAAGGGCATCGTTGTCCTATGATGCTTTCCTGTGACCCTAGCCGATTCAAAACGCTGGCCCAAGGCCCGCCTTATCGACACGCCGGAGGCTTTCTTTCACTGTCTCGAGCAGTGGCGAGAGGTCGACGTATTGGGCGTGGATTCAGAATCCAATTCGTTTTTCGCCTACCGTGACCGCTTGTGTTTGCTGCAAGTCACGGCCAACGGCGAAGACTTCATCGTCGATCCACTGGCGTTGGGAGACGATCTGAAAGCCCTGAATCCACTGCTGGAAGATCCTGAAATCATCAAGATTTTCCATGCGGCGGAATACGACCTGATGTTGTTGAAGCAGGACCTCGGCGCCAAGGTGCGCGGACTGTTTGATACCCAAGTCTCAATGACACTGCTGAACTACCAGCGCACTGGTTTAGCCCACCTGCTGGAAGAGAATTACGACATCAAGGTTTCCAAAAAGGAGCAGCGGTCTAATTGGGGTAAGCGCCCGCTGACTGAGTCGCAAGTCGAGTACGCGAGAACAGATACGCACTTTTTACCGGATCTGTACCAGAAGCTGCACGCTGAGCTAGTCGAGCGGGATTTTCTCAACATGGCCATGGGCGAGTTCCAGCGCTTGGAAATCGAGGTGCTGGAACCGCGCAAGATGAATTTGGACGGCTGGAAGAAAATGAAGCAGGCGCGCGGCTTGAACGGCGAAGAAAAGGCGCGGCTGCGTGAACTGTTCCGCTGGCGGGAAACGACCGCCGAGCGCATCGACAAGCCGACATTCCGTGTGCTCGCCAACGAGACTTTGATCGACCTGGCCCAAAACCCGCCTTCGGATATGCGTGGATTGGCCACTCGTCGGGGAATGGGCTGGCCCAAGGCCAAAAAAGTCGGCGATCAGGTGATGGCGGCGCTGGGAAAGGCCGTCGGCCAATCGATTGACGGGCCGATGGTTCCCAAGGTGGATCCAGCCGAACGTCGTCGGCGCAAGTTGCAGCGTGAAAACTACGAAGCCCTGCGCTCCTGGCGCAAAAACACGGCCGATGAACTGGGTTTGCCCAGCGAGCGGCTGATTCATCGCCGGCACTTAGAGCAAATTTCTAAGCATTTGCCACGCACACGCGAGGATTTGCTGCGTACGGTCTCCCTGAATGACTGGCAGCGGCAGAATTTGGAAGAATCCCTGCTCGAGCTGCTCGCCAAACTCCCTGAACCGAAATAGACCGATGAAGAAACTCCTCGCCGCCGCCCTGCTCCTTCTTTTTACCCCCTAGCTGCATTTTTGTCGTCAGCGACGGCCATTGCGACGACTGCGACGACCACTACTCGCACGAATCCGATCGCAACCGCGACAGCGACGAGATTCACTACGAAGACAAGAAGTAGTCGATCAGAGATCAGCCCAGCAGGCGTTTAATCCCCGCTGCAGAAATCCTGATTCCAAATCGCGACCAATAAAGACGAGCTCCGTTACCCGGGGCTCGTCTTCTTTCCATTCTGGCCCGGCTTCTACGGTGTAGAGGTTGTAAACGCCTTGCAGGATGCCTCGCCACGGTCGCTCGGCGAGATCGAGGAAGCCCTTGTAGCGAATTAGCTTGCCTTCCAACATGGTGGCGCAAGCGTTGAGCCACAATTGCACTTTCATTTCGTCCAGCGGCTTTTCACAGCGCAAGCTGACGGACTTCATTTGATTGTGGGGGGAAGGGTTGGCTTCGTACTCGTGGCCATTCTGCTTGTCGCTCGGCGTTTCCTTGGACTCGGCTCGCTGCTGCAAGTCCTCCAACCCCCGCGGCGTGCGCGCTTTCAGAATTTCCGCGACATCGATGTTGGCGTTTTGAGTTTGGACGACGGGTGCTGCCGGATTAATTCGGTGTAACTTCTGCTGGGTCTCAACCGTCTTCTCTTTAGAAACCAAATCTGTTTTGTTGAGGATCAGTAGATCGGCCAACGCAAGTTGTTCGACGGCGCTGCTCTCTAGCAACGCCGTATCCAAGTTGCGGGCGTCGGCCATGCCGATCACAGCCTCCACCCGGTACGCGACCGAGATGTCATCTTCGACTAGGAAGGTGCGCAGCAGTGGTGCCGG
>CAZMDZ010000209.1:0-7073 GCA_964565175.1 uncultured Planctomycetales bacterium | reverse complement strand
AGTTGCTACTAGAGTTACCCCCTGAATTCCCAGAAGGCGTCGTCGAAACAGGAGCAGAACCGCCACCGTCAGGCTTGAGCGATCCAGAAATCGAGCTGTATTTGGGCATGAAGCCGGACTGCCCCCACACGATGGTGTAGGCACCGAAACCTGAAGAAGGACCGGATCGGGTCAGCTTGAGCTTCCATTGCGTCTCCCAATCAAAGGACGAGAATCCGGAAACGCTGAAATGCATCGGGGCGCGCAGCCCCTCACCGGCGAACTGCTTCAATTCAGCCCATGACTTGGCGTAGCGACCTTGCCAAGCTTGAAAGACAGGCTGGCTTTCCAGATACGCCAAGCTTGAAAGCCAGCCTGCTGAGCTTCGACGGTTTTCATAAACACCAAGCCTTCGCTGGCCTTGGCGGTCTCGACTACGGTGCGATACTTGGGAACACCAAACATCGCCAGCACACCAAGGATGACGACGACAATGGTTAATTCAACTAGAGAGAATCCACTCTGGAGGCGTTGGTTTTTCATGATTTCAGCAGACTTTGGGAGGGCAGCGACTTATCGGCAAAAAACCCTCGAAGAATGAACTTCCTTTTCAAGGCAAATGCCAAAACCCCGACCGCAAGGGCCGGGGTTTGAGTGAGTTCGGCAAGCGCCGAGACGGACCGAAGTCGTGCTTACAGGTTCGAAGCGACGAAATCCCAGTTGATCAGGCTTTCGAAGAACACGTCCAAGTACTTCGGACGGGCGTTGCGGTAATCCACGTAGTAAGCGTGTTCCCAGACGTCGCAGGTCATCAACGGGGTTAGGCCATCGGTCATTGGGTTGCCAGCGTTGGCGGTGTCAACGATGCTCAGCTTGCCAGCGTCGTCTTTGACCAGCCAAGCCCAACCGGAGCCGAAGCGACCCATGGCAGCAGCTTTGAACTGAGTGACGAAGGCGTCGAAACCGCCGAAGTCACGGTCGATGGCTGCAGCCAAATCGCCACTTGGGGCGCCGCCGCCGTTGGCGCACATGCAGTTCCAATAAAAAGTGTGGTTCCAAACCTGAGCCGCGTTGTTGAAGACGCCGCCCTCCGTGGTTTTGATCAATTCCTCAAGCGAGCGCGACGAATCGCCGTCCAGCAGCTCGTTCAGCTTGCCCACGTAAGCGTTGTGGTGCTTGCCGTGGTGGTAGTCCAGGGTTTCGGAGCTGAGGTGCGGTTCCAGATCAGTCTGGCCGAAAGGCAGTGCAGGGAGTTCGTAGGTCATGATTTTTTCGATCGGGCATTATCCCTAGGCCAAAGCCTTCGGGACTCAAGGCCGCTGACCAAAAATTGTAGGATCACGCCCGTCGCCGCCCAAGCTTTGGCAGCGATTCCAACCTACTGAACCTGCCGCTGAATGCCGGGCGTCAGCTCGCCACTCACTAGGTCGTAGCCCTGCAGCCAAACGTTGGTGCCGGTAATGCCCGACGGCAGCTGGATTTGCCAACTGGCTGTGCCGAAGCCGTCGGCAATTTGGGTGGCCAGTGGGTAAATCGGTTGCGACAAGCTCAAACTTCCCCACGGCGACGCGGTTGGACCGGCGCCGGTCAGCGAATAAGCGACAATTTGATCCCCGCCAGCAGTGCCGCCAACGAGGTTGATGATGGATTCTTGGCCAGCAACCAGATTGCGCACCACCAGCTGCGGCCCGGCGATGGTCGTCGCCACCAGATCGCCGTTCTGATCAACCAAAGTCAGCTGCGGTTGGGCAGGGAGGTCGCCGTCGGCTGGGCCGACGACCAGGTGAGACTCGCCACCAGTCGGCGATTGCAACCGAGCACGGAAAGCGACTAAGTCAGGCGAAAGATAAAGCACATTTTGCCCGCCAATCACGGTGCCGGCTTCAAAAGTAAAGGCGACGTCGCCGGAGACCGACCAACCGCTGAGGTCCACCGCCGTCGCTTCCAAGTTCATCAACTGGAGGAATTCTTCGGCCTGCAAACCTGACGCCGGAGCATCTTCCCAAGTGCCAAAGCCAACTTGCGGGGCCAGCTTTTGCCGTGCCGGGATCAAGCCACTGCCGCTGGGGCCGTGGGTCAGATAAAAATGAACGCGCCGACGCTGGAAGTAATCGTTTTCCAGAATGCCGACCGCAGTCAAAAAGTCTTGCTGGGTTCCATACGACGGAATCCCCCACTTCAAAACATCGAGCGCGACGTCGTCGGTCATCAACGCAATCCATTCATCGATGCGCTGCTCAAACCAACGCTGCCCGCGCGGCGTTCCAGGTGCTTGCAACAACTGGTCCATCACCGAGCGCAGCCGCCGCAAATAAAGTTCATGCGTTTCTGGCTGCTGAAGGATGGCGTCGATTAAACGGTTCCACGGTCCATCATTCTTGGGATGGTCGCGATCGCCAAAATCAGGGTGGCTATAAGGATCAAATTCCGCCCAGATCGTGTCGTTCAAAACACCGCCGCCAATGGTGTAATTTCGCCCCAGCGTTAGATCCAAATCCCAAGCTAAAAACTGCCACTCCAAATCGCCTTCGCTATCGCGGTAAACATAATAGTTCTTGGCAATGTGATCGTTGTTATGCAGCAAGTTGGTCACCGCGATGTAATTGATCACCGCGGGCACATCGACGTTGTCGAAGACAAAATCGCGTTGATCGGCACCCGTCAAACGCAGTCCTTGCACCAAAGCCCGCAGGTCGTCATTGGACTCATGCCGACGAGTCTTCTTCTCCACCCCGCCCGAACCGTTATCGAGCACGTTGTACATCTTGTACAAAGCGCCAAGATGCTCTTCGTCCCAGCGATAGCGCTCAAGCATGTGCTTATCCACCTGCTCGACAAAAGCCGTCAACTGATAGAACTTGCCCTTGCGCCGCAGTTGCACCGGGAAGGACAAACTCGCTGGCAACCCGGCTTCGCGATAAGCCTGCCAGCAAAGCATCCGCCGCAGGTATGACTTGTCGCTCCAAGTGGTGTTGAGGTTAAACTCTTTGACCTTGTCGTAGCCCTCGTCAAAACGGAAGTGATGGCCGCGATTGAAGTCGAACTTAAAACTCTTCTTTGACCAAAACGCCGACGACCCGCCGCGCTTGCGCACGTAAATGTTGTCGTAAAAATCGCCGTCATAAAACAACGATGCGCGGGTGCCCGCCCAGGTGTTCGCCGCCGACGGGTTTTCCACGAACCAATGGTAGATTGGCAAGGAACTGGTCACCGTCGCATCCAACACGATGGTGCCTTGATACTCCGGCGAATTGTCCGAGCTGTGAAACCCCGGGTAACGATTGACTCCACCGAATCCATCGGAAGCCAATGCCGACCAACGCACCATATTGCCAGCGGCGGCAGAGCTTCCAGGAATGATGGCGGTCCAGATTTGGTCACCTGCAATCGTGTCGCCATTGCTGCCATCGTCACGCGCAGTCAGCCACTGCTCCGCCTGGTAGCCCACCCGGTAAGCCAAATCCACCTGCAGGGCTGGCGTTTCGGCTTCCATTTCCACGGTCACGCGTAGGTCTTGGCCGGGAAGCAGTTGCTCGGGTTCGGCTTCCATCTCCCGCACCACCGGCCCGCCAACGCCATTTTTGGCTCCGGGTGTGGGGGTCTGAAAGTACACCCAATCTTGAGTGATCGCCGGATCAAAGCTCAGGCCATAACTAACGTCCTCGAACTGCTGCGGATAGGTCGGCGTCAATTGCTGATGAATCTGCCCACTCGGTTGCACCAAGGCCAAAAAATCACCGTCCTTCGCCAACTTGAAGTTGGCATGCAACTCCTCACCGGCCACAGCGCGGTCTTTGCCGGATGCGAAGACCAGCAAATACTTGCCAGCGTTGATCGTGGTTGGAGTCGGAAGTTGCCACTGCAAGGGCAGACCAGCGTCGTCGGTCAGCGCCCAACCGCTTAAATCCACTGGAGTTGCGCCGTAGTTATGCAGTTCGATCCAGTCGGGGCGGTCGCCATCCAAATCCTCCAGGATGACGTCATTGTCGGCCTGAAATTCGGTGATGGCTACTTGTTGAGGGCTGAGTAGTGCAGCGGTAAGGAGGAACAGCATGGAGGGCAGGGGGTCCTCAAGATTATCAGCAAAACCGGGGCTTTGGCGGGAATCGCCGCGGCTGCTAGAGGTCGAAAACCTGGACCTGCGCCGCGCGATCGGCCAAAACGCCCATCATTCGTCCATCAAGGCCGCAAACTACGCTTTGCCCGCCGTACAAGTAGCCCGTCCACGGCCCATGGTGGATTTGGCCGACGGCATCGACGCCCACCACCGGCGCGCCGGTTCGCACTGCGGTATGGCTGACCCAAGCTTGCAAGTTGCGACCATGGTCCGGCCAATCCTTCAAAGGAGCCGCCCAGCCATAAGGCACCAGCACCAAATCAGGTTTGCATTCGGTCACTTTGGCGACGACTTCATCTTGGAAAGTATCGGCACAAATCAGCATGCCAATGCGACCGAAACGAGTGTCGACCACCGCTCCCTTGCCATCACCAGGGGTGTACGGCGGGTCCATCAGATTGCTCAGGATGTTGACCTTGCGATGCTTGAGCAACAAAGCTCCGTCGCAATCGACGAGGATGGCGGAATCAAACAATTGTCCGCCATCTCGCTCGGCCAAACCGATGGCGATCATCAAGCCATATTCGTTCGCCAACGCCCCAATCCGCGCCGACGTCGCCCCAGGGATGGGATCGGCGAGTTGATGCGCCTCAGGGTTGACCCAGCCATACAAACTGGTTTCTGGAAAGCAGGCAATCTGTGCCCCCATCGCCGCAGCTTGAGCCAATGCTTGATCAATCGCGGTGAAGTTCGACTCGAGTTCCGGACCCACCTCGATTTGGCAAACCGCGACTCTTAACCCACCCACAGCCGTGGCAGGTGCCGCAGCAGATCGGCTGGCGCGAGGCTGGCTGCAGGAAAGCAATCCAACAAGAACGAAAAGCGGGAGGTTAAGGCTTTGCTTGAGCATGACGGTCCAAAGCTTCGGACGGCACCGACAGCTCCCTCACTCCGGTACCAGGATCCGAGGTCAGTAGCACCATCCGCGCCCCATAGCCACTGAGCATGATTTCATCGGTGTTGTTGCGGCCATCGATTTCGAGCACGCTTAGCCAATGCCCTCGGTCGCGGTCTTGGAACAAAGTTTTTACGGTCCACTCATCGCCTGTGCGCGTCAGCAGTTCGACGCGACCGGAATAGCCAAAAACGGCCACCGTCTCTTTGCTTGGATCCGGATCGAACTGGCCCGCGACCAATCCACGTGGGCCCAGCGGGCCAGAGTAGATTGTGGTGGTTTCCCATTCGCCATGAAGTTTTGCTTGATGACGAAAAACGCGACCATTGTCGGCGGTGGAGTAAATCACCGGAATCATTAAGCCGGTGTGGAGGACGTCGGCATTGGCGCCTGCGGTGTTTGTCTCGGAAGTTTGGCTGGCAGCAGGCTGTTTACCGATCGCCAAGCGACCAAATCCTACGGGTTGTTGGAAGATAGTTTGCCAGTGGGCACCGTCTTCGCGGAAACGCAGGAGCGCAACTTCGCCGGTGCGCGATGCGGTGACAATGGTTTGGCCATCTGCCAACACCCGCGCATCGCGAATGCGGCCAGGCAAATCGCCGAGCGGCGCCACCGTCCAATTCTCCGATTGGCGATTTCGAGCCAGCCGGAACATGGCTCCAGGTCGAGTGAATGCGATCAACTCAGTGCCAGTGTGGCGTGGATCCAAATCACCAGCCAGCAGAGTGTGGATTTCCTTACCAGGCAACGCGGCAATGCGGCGGGCGTCCACGCCTCCATCCAGGTAAGAGCGCACTTGATACACCACCCCTTTTTTGCCACCGACATACAGCTCGTTGCCAGCCACCTCGCCATCAACATCGCCAAAAGCCACCGCCCCCAACCACTGATGATCATGCAGCAGCCGTGTCGGCGTCCATTTCCCGCTGTACGACACCATCACCCAGCAACTGCCCTGATCATCCAAGCCGACGACCTCCGGAGTGGCGTACTGCGGCATCAATTGCACCGGCTCCATTCGCCAGATTCCATGCGGCTGGTTGTCATGCACCAAACTTGCCCGCCAGCCGTCGGCAGCGCCCTCTAAGAAGATAATTTTTTGGCGGGGTCGCCTAAACCCAAAACTGCAGATGGCCCGTTCGACGCCGGATTCAACCACAGGGTAGATCCGCTACATGCCAGGAAAAATGGGGCGATTAGCAGCAAGCGCAGGTTCGAAAAAATCTCCTTCATGATTCCACGGAACGGGGTTTCGTTGAGCATAGCCGAACAAGGCTTGCCCGGGACCAAGAAAACTTTGACCACACCGGCTTTTCAACCGATGCTGGTACAGTCCCGTCGGAGATGAAAGTACGCTTCCCGCTCTGGCTTCTAGCCCTGCTTGCACTCGCCATGATCCTGCAGATCATGGTGCTGCAACAAGGTTGGACCGCCAACCCGTTCGCCCGCACCCCACTGGGCGACGCGGAAGTTTATTGGAATTGGGCAGGCGAAATCGCCAGCGGCAATCTGCAGGGCGAAACGCCGTTTATGTCGGCGCCGCTCTACCCCTACTTCCTGGGTCTCCTACGCTGGTTAGGTGCAAGTTTGCTGGGCGTTTATGCCGTGCAAGCCTTGATGCACATCGCCACCATTGCTTTGATCGCCGACACCGGCCGACGACGTTTTGGCGCCACCACCGGAGTATTAGCAGGTTTCCTTTACCTGCTTTTGTTGGACCCAACTTATTACGTCGGCCGTACCGTCAACGTCACCCTGCAGCTGCTCACGATTGCGCTGTTGCTGTGGCAAGGCGTGCGCATCGTTGAGCAACGCACCATTCGCAAGCAGGCGTTTTTTGGTTTCCTGCTTGGATTGTCGGTGTTGGCCAATCCGTCAATGTTGCTGGCGGTTCCACTTTTTGTCGCCTGGATCATGTGGGGCGCCGAACGCGACCTTGCTGGCGGCTTGTTGATCTTTGTACTGGCATTGGCTGTCATTTCCCCAGCCACCATTCACAACCATCGAGCCTGCGGCGAATTCATCC
Source organism: uncultured Planctomycetales bacterium (assembly GCA_964565175.1). Lineage (GTDB taxonomy): Bacteria > Planctomycetota > UBA1135 > UBA1135 > UBA1135 > JACNIZ01. Next base: position 56 of record CAZMDZ010000209.1, on the reverse strand, counting down.
CCATTAGCGCCCAGGCTGGCGTCACTTTTTATCACGGCAACGCACCGGGCGCGACT
>CAZMDZ010000208.1:4701-7093 GCA_964565175.1 uncultured Planctomycetales bacterium | reverse complement strand
TTGAAGGAGCGATGTCGGCGATGGTGGACCCGTCACTCGATCCAACGATTTGGTTGAAAGATTCGGTCGTTCCCATTTTTGCCCAACTGGCATGGGACGACAAATATGGTCCGGTCAACAAACTATGCCAGGATTGGGACGATTTCCTGGTTCCCGGAACTTGGAAAGTGATGAACCATTCCGTGTCTGGCCACAATACGCCGGTCAACACACCCGAACGCGACTACAAGGAGTACCGTCGCATTCAGTTCTTTGAGCATTTCCTCAAAGGCATTGATCGCGGCGTTCAAGATTGGCCCAACAATCGCTACTTGATTACCCCCCTCGATGCGGACCGCTACAACGACCCTGACTACTTATGGGATGGCATTCCAAGCGAGACCTTCCCGCTTGAAGACGCTTTCACCCAAAGCTATTTCTTCGACGCTCACAACCGGATGGTCAATGAGCCTCCGGAAGGCGTCGGGCTGTATCAACTTCAACACCAAGCCTTTGGCTTTACGTTGGACGACTACATCAATCTGCTTCCCCAACCAGAGGCATTGCTAACAACGGTTCCACGGCATTCGATTGAATATGTCATGGACCCTTTGCCCCAAGAGTCCATCCTGATCGGCACGCCGACGGCAAAACTGCGAGTCAAATGTGCGCAACCCGACTTGCAGGTTGAAGTCGCGTTGTTCGAGCACACCACCGACCGCTATTTAACCAGTGGATTTACCACCATCCGCAACCACGACGGTCAAAGCGAAATCGAGATTGATTTTGAATTGCGAATGTGTGCTTTTCAGTTACCCGCCGGCACTGTGTTGCGCGCTGAAATTAGCAACATAGCCTGGCATCAAACTCCAACACCTGCAACCTTCCTTTCCGCCCTTCCTCTCTTCACCGATTACGAGCTGCACCTTGCCACCGGTGGCGACAACCCGGCCCAAATCGAGTTGCCCTTGGTGCAATGGGATCAACCGATCCTTTCGACCGATGCCCCGTATTTGCTCCGAGCGGACAACGTCGATCGCCGCCTCTCCTTGAGCAGCTACGACGAAGCAACCTTTGGCTGGCCGTATCAAATCCTGGCTGGCTTTTCGGGTACGGCTCCGGGTTGGAGCTATCTGGGCGAGCATGTTGCGCTGAACATTGACCCGCTGGTCATGAACCTAGTCCACAATCCGCATGACTTCCCAATTTCGGGTTTCTATGGTCACTTGGACGCCGAAGGCAAAGCAACCGCATTGGCTCAGCTCAGTGCAATACCAATGATTCCATCCTTAATCGAAGCTTTCGATTGCATCGCCATCATCGCGAACCCCGACGGCACCGAAGCACGAGTCAGTAACGGAGTCCACGTCGAGTTCGATTAGACCGGCAACTGATTCCCTGCCAACGGAACGGAAACCCGAACCGCGGCGCCGCCCAAAGGCCCATGATCCAGTTCAATGAAACCCCCATGGGCCTCCACAACTTGACGCGCAAGTTGCAGGCCAAGGCCAGTTGAATCGGCGGTTTTGCGGAGTTGCTCTAAGCGGCGGTCCTCCAATGGACCGACCTCGATTTTGAAGCCATCGCCATCGTCACTGACTTCAATGATGAGTTGCTCATTCAAAACCGCTACATAAAGTCGAACTTGGGTTTTGGCATGGCGCAGTGCATTGCGCAGTAAGTTCTCGACTGCGCGCACGAACAGGCGGCCGTCGGCATGCAGGTCTGGCAAGGGACCCTGAAGAACTAGATCCAAACTCAAGCCTTTGGCGCGAATCAGTGGAGTAAACCCGCGAGCCACGCCACCGACTAATTCTTCCGGCATCACTGCCTCACGGCGCAACGGCTCCCGCGCTTCCAAGCGCGCGACTTCGAGCAGGTCTTCAGCCAATGCCTTCACTCGGGTGGCATCGTGAGAAGCGGCATCGAGAAGTTCGCTGCCATGCTCCTGCAACTCACCCCGCGCCGACAAACGGTGCGCGCGATCCAAACAAGCAGTCAGCGCCGCAAGCGGAGTGCGAATGTCATGCGAAACCTGAGCAATCCAACGCCGACGTTCTTCGTCCTGAGTTTTGAGTTCGTGCAAAAGCTCCGCCACTCGATCGCGCATCCGGTTCAGCGCTCGAGCGAGCCGCGTAACTTCGTCACTTCCTTCGACTGAAAACGGGCCGGGCAAATCAGTGTCGGAGCTGACTGGCTGATCTGCCTCGTGAATGAGATGGAAGAGTCGGCGCGTGACCAATCGTGTAATCACTAAGCTCAGCAAGAGCGCCATGACCGCACTAAAGCCCAACGCCACCCACCGTCGCAAGCGCAGATCGGCCTCGCCAAGGGAATGGCTGATCAAGTGATCGTGCAGCTCCAACATGTAGAGGTCGACCTCATATTCCTCAAGGAAATGCGGCCCTTCTCC
>CAZMDZ010000208.1:0-4691 GCA_964565175.1 uncultured Planctomycetales bacterium | reverse complement strand
AAAGCCTGCGGTCGCTCCAAATTCAATCGCGATCAAATGACCCGCCAGATTTTCCTCGTCGTCGGCCATCTCTACCGGCATGGCGACGGCTCGGTGGGTTTCGTCGTCTTGGATTGCGTAGGCTTCGTCAACCTCGAGCGGGTATGGGTAAGGCTTGCCGACGAAAGAACGGAAGGAACCACTCGCCGCTTGAACCGTGCCATTAGGAATCACCCAAAGGAATCCCCGGCCGAACTCCTCCATGATTGGGTTCAACTCCTCCACTTCGCCTTCTGGAACAAACCTTCGACTCCGTTCGCTTCCATCTTCAGCCTCGATTCCATCGGCAACAAAAATCGCGGTGTCGACGGCCTCTTCCAAGCCAGCGACCCAACTTGGATCAAGCATGCCGACGCTGGATCCAATCCAACGCTCCAGCACAGGCTGGAAGATCAGCAAGATGACCAACACCGCTCCCATCAAAAACCCAAGCCGCAGGCTGAGGCGGGTCCAAATTGGGCTCTTGTGAATGGGGAGTTTTCGGCGGGTCATGGCAATTAGCCCTGAGGATCAACCAGCCGGTAGCCCACGCCCCAGACAGTTTGGATGAAAGTAGGGTCCCGTGGGTCGGGCTCGACTTCGTTCCGCAGGCGACCGATGTGTACATCGACCGTGCGATCGGTGCCGACGAATGCTGGCCCCCACACCCGGTTCAGAAGTTGCGGCCGAGTCCAGGCGCGATCTTTGTGTTGAAGCAAAAAATGCAGCAGGTCGAATTCACGCGGTTTCAGCGCAAAATTGAGGTCGCCGCGGCCGGCGGTTCGACTTTGCAGGTCCAACCACAAATCCCCAGCGTTGAGTCGATTTTGACTGTCGATGCCAGCGGACCGACGCAGCACACTGCGAATCCGCGCCACCAACTCTGGCAAGTGGAACGGCTTGGTGACGTAATCGTCGGCGCCGACTTCCAAACCGCGAACTCTTGCCGAGGGTTCATCGCGCGCGGTCACGATCAGGACCGGCAGTTTGGGAAAATGGTGATGGAGGTGCCGGCACAGGTCTAGTCCGTCACCGTCGGGTAAACCGAGGTCGAGCAGAACCAGGTCCAGCGGGTGGGCCAAGGCTGCGTGTGCATCGGACAAGGTTGAAACCGCAAGAAGCCGAAACCCTTCTTCGGTTAGGGCCAAATCAAGCTCCTGCCGAAGGCGGGCGTCGTCTTCCACGAGCAGGAGTTTCAGCGGCTTTTGATTGGCCATGTGCATACTTTACAAAGCAAAATGCACCAAAGTATTGCCAGCAAAACACTAGGAAGTTGCATTGCAAAGCCAAAGGTTTCAGAAATTGGCAAAACACCCCTACTTTCTTCACTAAATTGGCCTAGATTAGGAAGTCCCTAAGGCTAGGGGACCCCCATTAAAGGCAATAATTCGCCAACTCAACATCCCTAAAACATTGATGAAGAAACTCCCCCTCATCGCCGCTTTTGCGGCCGCCGCCGGTAGTGCGTACGCCCAAAACCCGCGAGCCTCAGTGCAGATCGACGCTTCGACCACCGGTGCTCAAGCCCCTGCCGTCGTATGTGACGGCGATTCTTCTGCCGTCTTTTACAAGGACAGTACCGACAACAGCATTTGGGGTAGCACCTCGGATGGTCGTGGCCTGACCTGGAACCCTGCCGCCCGCGTCGACGACGACGCCACAGGCGCCAACAAGTTCGTCTACTACTACGGCTTCGTTGGCACTCAAGGCAACACTTACGCCGTTTGGCGCGATGAGCGCAACAGCGCCGACGACGATCTTTACTTCTCGTCCAACAACGGCAGTGGCTGGACCCCTAACCTAATGCTGGACAAGGGGTACCCATCGGGCGGCAACCCAGTTCGCAACTTCGCGATTGCAGCCGAAGGCATGAACATCGCCGTGTTGATCAGCCCGGACAACGGTAACGAAGACCTGTACTTGGTCACCTCCACCGATGGTGGGGCGAACTTCTCCGCTGCCATGGCCGTAACCGCTCACAACGGTTCCGCTGATGTCGACACCATCGACATCACCATGGATAACGGCGTTGCTCACATCGCCTGGATCGACAACGTGCTCGGCACCGACGCCGCTTACTACAGCGCTTACGATTTCGCCGCAGCCATGTTCACTTCGATGGACGTCGGTATCTCCGGCAACGCAACTGCTGCTGGCGGTGACGTCGACGACCCGATTCAAATCTCGGCCGACAACGGTTTGGTTGCAGTCTGCTTCCAAAACCGCATTGTTTCTGGTGCCAACGAAACCTACGCCAACGTCATGCTGGCTGGTGCTTGGAACGGCGACGCTTTGGTTGGTAACTTCACCGCTGGTGTAGACGACTGCGACAACAACGACATTCTTGTCAACGGCAACAACGTCATCGTCGCTTGGGAAGATAACCGCACCGGTTCTGACGAGTGCTACATCTCGACTGCCGACACCTCCGCTGGTACCGTCGTCTTTGGCACCGACATGTTGGCCTCGACCGTTGGCGCTGGTTACCCACGCCTGATGGGCGGCGGCGACTACGTTGCTTGCTTGACCAGCTCGGGCGCTTACCCGAACACCTGCGAAGCTGCAGTTTCTGCTGACGGCGGCCTGACCTTCGGTGGTGCCTTCAGCTTCAACGACACGACTGGTGACGCCGACTACGTCGAAGGCGCATTCAACTCCGTTTACGGCAACTTCGTCACTGCTTGGTTGAGCGATGACGCAGGCTTCAACAACTGCTACGCCGGTGGCTTCCGCAACCAAACTGCAACCGCAGTTGGCACCTTTGCTCCTGGCAACTTGGTCCACTTCGACGCATCCGGTTTCGGCGCCTCGGAAGACGGCAACCTCTTCGGCGTGCTGCTTTCCGGTAGCGCAGGCTCCTACCTGCTGCCTTACGGTGACGGTCGCGATGTCGGCCTGACCCAAGACGCCTTCATGAGCTACTCGCTGGGTCACATTCCAGGCATGATGTCTGGCTCGTTGGCTGGTGGCACTGGCAGTACCGTCGACGTCGCGATGCCCAACTTGGCTCCTGGCACCATGATCTACTTCGCTGCCGTAGGCTTCGATGCTGGCGCCAACCTCTACAGCGTTACCGACATCAACTCGGTCACGACCCTGTAGTACAGCGTTCTTCACGCATTTGGGCAGCGACCTGCGAAGGCCGCTGCCCATTTTTTCTTCCCCATCACTTCGGTTCACTTGCCATGCGTTTCCTCCGTCCATTGACCACTCCGCTCGCGGCCACAGTGTTTGCGAGTTCCTTCGCACTGATCGCCACCAGCGCACCGGCGGCAGCGGCGCAAAACCCGCGGCCGTCCATTCAAATTGACAGCTCTACTGCTGGAGTTGTGGCGCCCTCGATTACGTCCAACGGCGTGCTCGGCGGCAACCTCAGCGCCGTCCTTTTCGAGGACGACCTCACCAACACGGTTTGGGCAAGCACCTCCGATGGCCGTGGCATTTACTGGAACACTCCCCTTCGAGTCGATGACGACATCACAGGAGCAAAGAAGATCTTCGAGTGGTATTCCATCCAGGCAACCAGCAACGGCAAGCTGCATGCATGTTGGCGCGATGAACGCAACAGCATCGAAGACGATCTCTATTTCGCAACGAACAACGGAAGCGGATGGCTACCCAACATCATGCTCGACAAAGGCTACGCGGTGGGCGCCAATCCGGTGCGCAACTTCGCCTTTGATGCTGAGGGGGATTTCGTCGCTGTGTTGATTGCAACCGACAACGGCAATGAAGAGCTCTACTTGGTCGTTTCCACCGACGGCGGCGCGACGTTTACTTCGGCGATGAGTGTGACTAGTCACAATAGCGCCGCTGATATTGACTCCGTCGCCTTGGATATCGAAGACTCGTTGGTCCACATTGCCTGGGCCGACAACTTCGCCAACGTCTCATCCGACGACGTCTACTATGCCCAATATGACTTGGGTTTAGCCGCTTTCACTCAAACCGACGTATTGGTATCTGCCAACATCCAAGCTGCTGGCGGTGACGTCGACGATGCAGTGAATATTTCCGCCAGCGGGCCGAACGTCGCCATTGCGATGCAAGCGGACAACATTGGCGGAACGAGTGAAAGCTTGTGGGTCAATGTCATGATGGGCGGTGTGTTCACTGGTGACCAATCGGTTGGTGCTTACACCCTTGGCTCGAACGACGTCGACAACCCGGCGATCTTAATGAAGGATCTCACCACCGTCATCGTCACCTGGGAAGACGACCGTTTGTTCATCGATGAGGTTTTTGTGGCAACCGCCGATTTCAATGTGGGACCGACCTTTAACCCAGACGCCCAACTCTCTACCGGCGGCGGCGGTTTTCCGCGCATATCCGGCAGAGGTGATTACGTCGGCATCAGCTATAACGCCGGGAATACCACTCCAAACACGGTTGGCGCCGCGGTCTCGCGCGATGGCGGCATGAGCTTCGGCTCCGGCTTCACGGTTTCGGACACCACTGGCGACGCCGACGATGGAGAAATCGCATTCAATGCGCTCTACGGCAATTTCGTTTGCGCTTGGCTGTCCAATGACCTTGGCGTGAACCACCTTTACGTCGGAGGATTCCGCTCCCAAACCATCACCCCGGTCGGCACTTTTTCCGCAGGTAATCCCGTCCACCTCGACGCGTCTGGCTTCGGAACTTCGGAAGTCACCCAAAAGGTAAGGAGTTAG
>CAZMDZ010000207.1:1184-7098 GCA_964565175.1 uncultured Planctomycetales bacterium | reverse complement strand
GCCGAAGGGCATGATGGATCAAGTCCACACCGCGGTGCGGCGGCTGGAGCGCGAAACCGGCAAGAAGTTCGGTTCGGCGAAAGACCCGCTGTTGGTGTCGGTGCGTTCGGGTGCTGCGGTTTCGATGCCGGGCATGATGAACACGATTTTGAACCTAGGTTTGAATGATGAATCGGTTGAGGGTGTGGCGCAGCTGACTGGCAATGAGCGCTTTGCTTTTGATGCTTACCGGCGCTTGATCAACATGTACGGCGACGTCGTCATGGAAGTGCCGCACTCGGTTTTCGAGGATGAGTTCCGCAAGATCAAGGCCAAGGAAGGCGTCACCGAGGACAATGATGTATCGGTGGATGGACTCAAGCAGCTTTGTTTCGCTTATGAAGCGGTGTTCAAGAAGGCGACCGGGATGGACTTCCCGCAGGACCCGTACGAGCAGTTGGAGCTGGCGGTGGAGGCGGTGTTCAAGAGTTGGATGATCGATAAGGCGGTGGTTTATCGCCGGATTGAGAACATCACTGGGCTGGCCGGAACTGCGGTGAACGTGCAGGCAATGGTGTTTGGAAATATGGGTGCGGATAGTGGTACCGGTGTGGGCTTTACCCGCAACCCGGCGACTGGCCAGAACCGTTTCTTTGGCGAGTTCCTGGTGAATGCACAAGGCGAGGACGTGGTAGCGGGCATCCGCACGCCGCAGCCGGTGCAGAAACTGCATACCTGGAAGGCGCCGAACAACAAGGGCATTGGCCGTCACGTCAAGCAGACGCTGAGCGAGATCAAGCACATCCTTGAAGAGCACTACGGCGATGTGCAAGACATCGAGTTCACCATCGAGCAGGGCACGTTCTACATCCTGCAAACGCGCAACGGCAAACGGACCAGCGCGGCGGCGGTGAAGATTGCTTGCGATATGGTCAAAGAAGGTTTGATCAATGAAAAGACCGCGCTGCAGCGGGTACCGGCGAGCAGCTTGACCCAGTTGTTGCTTCCGAGTTTCGATCCGAAGGCGCGGATTGATCATGAGTTGTTGACCATCGGTTTGCCGGCAAGTCCGGGAGCCGCGTCGGGCAAGTTGGCGTTCTCGGCCGATGAAGCGGTGCAGCGCACCTTGGCCGGTGAAAAAGTGTTGCTGGTGCGGGCCGAGACCAGCCCGGAAGACGTCGACGGTATGCACCACGCGGCGGGAATTTTGACTAGCACGGGTGGCATGACTTCGCACGCGGCAGTGGTCGCGCGCGGTTGGGGTAAGTGTTGTGTGGCTGGCGCGGGCGATGTGGAGATTGATGAGCGCCACAAGAAGATTCATGTGGCCGGCAGGACCTACGGCAAGAATGACATCCTGTCGCTAGATGGTTCCACCGGTAAGGTCTACGAAGGCAAAATGGCGACGGTCGCGCCGCGCTTGAGTGGCGACTTCAAGAAGCTGATGAGCTGGGCCGACAAGGTGCGCACGATGAAGGTGCGGACCAATGCTGATTCACCTGAGGATGCTCGTCGCGCGCGGGCGTTTGGGGCGCAGGGCATTGGCTTGTGCCGGACCGAGCACATGTTCTTTGAAGGTGAGCGGATTGTGGCGATGCGCGAGATGATTCTTGCCGAAGACAAGCATTCGCGTGAAGTGGCACTGGCGAAGTTGCTGCCGTTCCAGCGTCGGGATTTCAAAGGGATCTTCAAGGCGATGGATGGATTGCCAGTGACGGTGCGTTTGCTGGATCCGCCGTTGCATGAATTCCTGCCGCACGGTGCGAGGAATCAGCGCGACATGGCTGAGACCATGGGCGTGAGCGCCAAGCACATTTCGCACCGGGTCAATCAGCTGCATGAAATGAACCCGATGTTGGGTCACCGTGGTTGTCGTTTGTCGGTGACGTATCCGGAGATCTTGGTGATGCAGGTAACTGCGATTACTCAAGCTGCGGTGCGTTGTGTGACGGCGAAGCGAAAGGTCAATGCCAAACCCGAGATCATGATTCCGCTGGTGGGTACGCATCGTGAGTTGCGGGTACTGCGCAAGTTGGCGGTGGATACGATCGCTGCGGTTAAGGAGAAAGAGGGCTTTACTGGTAAGTTGGAAATTCCGGTGGGCACGATGATTGAAATTCCTCGTGCTGCGTTGACTGCGGATCAAGTTGCTGAGCATGCTGACTTCTTCAGCTTCGGTACAAATGACCTGACGCAGATGACGTTTGGCTATTCGCGCGACGACATCAACAGCTTCCTGCCCGATTACCTACGGACGGGGATTCTGGAGCAGGATCCGTTTGCTTCGCTTGATGTTTCTGGTGTGGGCCAGTTGGTTGAGATGGGCGTGGTTAAAGGTCGTTCACTGAAGCCTGATCTTGGATGTGGCATCTGCGGTGAGCATGGCGGTGACCCTGCGTCGATTGCATTCTGTAACTCGGTGGGTTTGGATTACGTTTCCTGTTCACCATTCCGAGTGCCAATTGCAAGGCTGGCTGCTGCGCAAGCTGCATTGGATTAATATCAATCCAATCCCCCTTTGGGAGTCCACTCTTTGAGTGGGCTCCTTCTTTTTGCTACCCGGAGCAATAGCTGAACAGTTCCCAACCTAGTTCCGACGTCATGCGGACCCGTTTCATCACCCGTTAGAAAGATTTGCTCGCGTAGCATGATTTCCGTGTCACCATGTCAGCATGATCCGAAGATTCGGAACTCCTGGTACGGAAGATATCTTTCATGGCAAGAACACCAAAGCAGCGCGCAAAGCATGTCCAAGGGACTTTTGGGCTGCGCTTGAGGCTTTGTCTGGTGACCGGAAAGACCAGTACAGCATAAGGATCAACGGGCAGTATCGGATTTGCTTCAGTTGGAGCGAATCTGGTCCGGATTCCGTTGAAATTGTTGATTACCACTAAGAGAGATAACCATGGTTAGAATCCCAACCCATCGTCAACCCACCCATCCTGGTGAGATGCTCCTTGAGGAGTTTCTTGAGCCTATGGGCCTAACCCAACGAGATCTCGCCAATGGTATTCATGTTCCATATCAGCGGGTGAATGAACTTGTCAACCAGAGGCGAAGGGTGACTCCTAGTACCGCGCTCAGGCTCGCAAAATTCCTGGGGACTTCCGCTGGATATTGGATGAATCTTCAGCTTCGCTGGGACTTGTTTCATGCCCAAGAGGAAGAGAAAGATGAGCTTCGCTTAATTCGAAAAACCAGACGGGCAAGCTGAGTTGCTGGGGGCACTTCCTTACCCTTATGAGGCCAATCTTGACATGAGCAAGGGAACAGGGGATGGCCAGTCCCCAATGCGGCAAGACGTGCAGGCTTATCGGACACCGATCCGGGTTGCAAGGCGTCATGCCCTCGAGAAGCAGATCGAGCGTTTAGAGTCCTTTGATAAAAACCCTGGTCGCCTTGTCCTCATCAAACAACTCAAGGGTAATCTGGAGGATGTCTAGCTTGCCGTTGTTGGACAACTCCATCGAATTCCAACATGCCGCATATCATTGACGATTCAAACTACCCGAGCGCGGAAGCGGCTATTCGGGACATCTTATTCATGTACACAGACATGATTCAGTCTTATTCGGGATTTGGTCACAACATCGATACTGGCGATTTTGACCCATTCCTCTACTTGGATTCAATCCTGGTGGATCGGCCTGGAACCTCGCTTGAGTTAGACCTTCCCCTACTCCATCAAGGCTCGGCTGTGGCCATTCTCTGCGTGGCATCGAACCATTGGGACGAATGCGCGGCACCGCCAGACCCCAACAGTAAATGGGGGTCACGTTTCTGCCAGGCTATCGAGCAAGGCAGGTACTCGCATCTTCATGTTGCCAAGGTGGCTGCTGAGGCAGCGTTGACATCAGAAAACATCTTCAGGGATCGCCTTTCAACAGTTTATGAGGAGTATGTGGTTCACTGGCTTTCCGAATTGTTGGATCAAGCGGGCGGTACCATTCCGCGAAGCATTAATTAGCCCAAGCACCACCACAGGAATCCATGCCGTGCAAGAAGACCCTGAAGAACATCGCCGGCGGACTTAGTGGTTCGTTTGTCAGCAGGAATAATGATTCCGACGGCTACTGGGCGATCGGCAAGCTTTATTCGTTGGCCTTAAGCAAGGGGCTGAACACGCTGCGCATTCCAATCAAGCCTGCTGTGGAAGGAGGTCGGGAGCCGTTGATTGAATTTGTTTCTGGGCAGTACGGCTCGATGTTGGAACGGCTTCTAACAAGGGCCTCTGTACAAACCGTGGTATAGAGAAAGAAGCCATCTAATTTGTCTGGTGGTGCTCGTCGACACTATCGGCAAGTTTCATTTTCAATCCGATCAAACTTCATGCAATCCACATGATCCGTCAAAGGAAAGCAGAAGTGTTCGTAGAGAAGGCGTCTGACCCTACAATTCAGCTATCAGCGGATGGCCGCCCCCTCACATATGTCCACACCCCCCACACCTGAAGATGAACTCTTAGCCGTCCAACTCGCGGTGCGAGAAGTTCAGGAGAAAACCTGGGGCACCACGGAGGATTACCTCGAATCCAATGAGGTCGAATGTGACTCCAATGGGGAGCCGGTCATTGCGCGAGTGGACTCAACCAGTAAGCCTGGCGGATAAGTCTGGAAAGCTAGCGATTGCCGGGAACTATGTAGAAGCTCAGATGGATCAGCCTGATTCCATTGAATCAAAGGTGAAGTCACTTTTAGAAATTGTGTCTCCTCACGCGGAGCAAATCGCTTCATTGAAGTCTTCTTGCAGCATCCACGTCCAGTTGGTTTATCGGGCTTGGCTGAGCAACGGACACCTTGGAGGCCTCGGCTTAAGTTCGGAGGACTTGAGCGCAATCGGTGCAATGGGAGCTGACCTTGACTTTGACACTTACGCTTCAGGGCCTTGGCTTTAGAGCGGATCCGCCACTCAGCTACCACCCGCCGCGCCGGACTCCTTGCATATTGGGATTTAAATTAAGAAAGAAAATCGAACTTGGCATAGTTGCCCGCCTCTTAGCTATCATATTTGACGTCTTGGAAATTTTTGAAGCGATGCGTAACCGCAAAAGAGAAACAGCATCCTCGCAAGCCTCACCTAATAAGCAATGAAAACATTCCTGATTTTATCCCTGACCGCTCTCCCCCTCATCGGGTGCTTGAGTCCCAACGAACCAGCGCCCAAACAAGATGTACCGCCCAATATTGGAAACTGGCTGGAAGTTCCGGATGGATTTGTGCCTTTTGAGGCCAAGAAGGTCGGGACCTATGGTTGGTCAACATCACGGGTTTCGTTAGGCGACTCTGAACTCCGCGTGGTGATTGGGCCATGCGAGTTTCTGGAGCCATCCGATGGAGTGGTTGATTATTACGCAATCGAAATCCAAAGGCCATTTACCGAGAATGGCTGGGCGGATGTGGCCAGAATGAACATCCCGATTTCAGCTATTTCGGAAAGCGCGCTTTCTGTGAAAGCGAAAGACGTCGTTAGCTTCGATGCCGAAGAGAGCGTGGTAACTTTTGATCTAGATGGGCTGATCTTTAAGATCGCGGTAACTGTGGATGGCTGAAACCAAACTAAACGCTCTGGAGCTGAAGAGGCTCACTGTGACTCTGATCGGCATGGAGGTGTCACGAGCCTGGAAGGGAATGGGATCTACGATATTTCTGGAGCTGGGGGAACTGACCGAGAGAGTCTCCAGGCGAGGCAAGTCATCGTTGTTTGGCGAGGCGCATATTTCTATTGATTGGGATTGGCGGGTAGAGCAAGACGGGATTGTCAGGTTTGGCAGCTCGCTTCATGGATCGGAGATTGAAAGAGGCTTGCGCACGCTATGCGGGGCGAAGGTCCTGAGCGTTTCGATTGTTGGGCAAATCCCTGAGATCGTCGTTGAATTTTCGACGGGGCATACCCTGCGCAGCATGGTGATGGCCAACGGATGGCCAGAGTGGGGCAT
>CAZMDZ010000207.1:0-1084 GCA_964565175.1 uncultured Planctomycetales bacterium | reverse complement strand
GGGGCATGGGCATATCACGATTGGGACTGGTGATGAACCGTACCGCCAGACGGACGCCGAGGCTGCTGCTTTTGCCGCCGAAGAGGCTGCGGAGAAGCGTTGGAAAAAGCCTGTGATTGAGCCAGTGGCTGGACGGTGTGAGGATTGCCAATCCTATGTTTCGCTGAATGGGAATTGGGTGTTTTCTTACTACGGCATTTGCATGTCGCCAGAAAGCCCGCTCGATGGACGCGTGGTTCACGATGACAGTGGCTGCCCACACTACACTCGCAAACTGGAATCATGATTCCCCGACCAGTGCTCCGACATACCTTGGGGATTGAAGCTGCCCTTGCTGAATGAATCCAAATTCTTCTAGACGCCGATTAAGGGATGAACCTGGTAGGTTCCGCCCGGGGTGGAAGACTTTAGTCGCAGCAGTTTTTGTTGCGACCGCGATTGCGGCGATTTGGAGAAATGGAAGTGAGCATGCACTCGCGCTGTTACCGGGGTGGAACAGGGTTCATTACGGAGATTCGGAGTGGGCCGGAAAATATGTGTTTACCGATGATCAATGGTTTCATGGTTCGATTGAGCTTTTCGACGACGGAACTTTCAAAGAACGGTACGCGGGCTGTATGGGTTGGTGGAGCACGGAAGGGACTTGGCGCAACAATGGCAAGGTGCTTCTCCTGGATATCGTCAGCGGTCAGGATCGCTGGAGTCGTGCACGCACTCAATACAATCGCGTTGAGTATTTGGGCGATGGTTACCTCATCCCAACGGATTGGGATGCCCCTCATTGGTCCAAGGGCAAAGCCACCGAAAGGGGATATTTGAAATTGGGTTGGTAAGTCGGCGGCAGCGCGGGTCGCTATGCTGGACTCGCTAGATTTCCCACTTTCAGATTTGCCCATCCCCCAGTGAACTCCCCAGGAACACTCATTCGGATTTCCGAACGCAGCAGGCGACGACTCTGCATTGCTGCGGCGGTGGCGGTGCTGCTGATTTCCTGCGTTTGGATGATCGCCGCAGCCGATTCGGTTTGGGGATGGATCATCATCCTTGCATTCCTCGGCACGTTCGCTGGCCTCCAGTTAATGGT
>CAZMDZ010000206.1:6866-7132 GCA_964565175.1 uncultured Planctomycetales bacterium | reverse complement strand
CAGCGCGGTTGGCGCCAAGTCCATGAGGTTTGGAGTTTCGGTGTTGATCGGCTGATCGCAGAACATCACACCCGGCACTTCGCGCGGGTCGATGCAGTGATCGCCAGACCAAGACTTGGTGTTGTCCGAGAACACCTCAGGTGGGCAGGACCCTGTGGCACAGTTCCACGAGTTGCGATAACCGCGGACGTAACCGGCGAACAGGTCAGGTGCTTCAAAGACGTAAGGGCCGGTGAAGATTTCGTCGGCGTCGAAGACATCGCGGA
>CAZMDZ010000206.1:0-6856 GCA_964565175.1 uncultured Planctomycetales bacterium | reverse complement strand
TTTGGAAGTCATTGATTCAATAGTCACTTTTAGCAATTCTCCGTTTTCAGGATCCTTGAGTTTCATCAAGCCCTCTTTGATTTGGCGCTTGACCTCGAACAGCTCCTCGCCTTCTTCAACGATGCCGTCACGCTCGCGCGCTTTGCGGTTGATGAACAAACCGGTGAGGCCCATCGAGAAAGCTTTAGTTTTGGTCCAATCGACGTCGACCATCCAGTCGCGCGAAGTCTGCTTGCCGGTCTTCTCGTCGACCGGCGCGGTGTCTTTCAGCACAAGGAAGCCTTCGTCACGCAACCAAGCATTGAGGTTGACGCCGCGCTTGAACTGGCAGAAACCGTGGTCGGAGATGATGAACAAACGATCGCGCTTGGGATCGAGTTTTTGACGCACTTCGGCGATCAGATCATCGGCAATGCCGTAAATCTCACCGACTTTGTCCTTGCCCCACTCAGTGTCTTTACCAGCGTTGGCTGGGTGCGATTCATCCAAGTAGCGGTGGAACATATGCGAGACGCGGTCGGTGCCGTCGAACACGCAAACGACCGAACCCTTGCGGGTGGTTTTGAGTGCATCAAACAACTGCGCGCGACGCTCTTGCCAGATGTTCAGCGACTGCTTCCAGAACGCTTCTTCATCAATCACGCGCTCGTTCAACGCCCAGGTATCTTCGGCCAAACCCAAGGTGGCAAACGGCCCCAGCTTCTTGGCCAGGTAAATCGAGTACACCGTCGGGTGTGAGATCGGCATCGCCGGGTTGGCGGGGTCGATCTGAATCGGAGTCATATAGAGACCAAACTCCGGCGAAGTGCCCATGCAGTAGAAACGCGCAATGCCCGAAGCTTTAGCTTTCGAGTACTTGGACTTGAATTCCAGCGTAATCCAATCGCTGTACTCCTTCATCCCCAGCTCGACGACCTGCTCATCGCCATTGGCACCGATAGTCAAACGAATGCGTACTTGATCCTGAAGCACCTCGACTTTCATCGGGATGCGCATCGGTTCAGGCTTCTTAGCCCCAGGATCAGCCGGGCCCGTGATTGGGCAGCGCAGCGTATTGCCATCGCGGCCAACCATGAGGACGTCGCCGCCAGCCTCGGGGCCAGCTTGCTGAGCATCGGACGTCCAGAAGGTGAACGAACCCTGGGTACCTTTCAAGTCAGGCACGCACATGCCGGACAAACTCGCGCCGTGGAATTTCTCCGGCGGGAATGTGATCGGTACACGAATGATGTTGGAGAAGATCTTCTTGTCGCCCAAGAAGCTCCACCAAGGCTTGCCTTTACGCAGCAGCCGAATGCCACCGGTTGGACGCTTGAAAAACTCCTTCTTGCCAATCTTGAGCAGCGCCTTCTCTCCAGCTGTAATTTCGGAAGACGACAGCACCGGCAAGTAGGTGCAAGGATCACGGGTAATGAAGTCGAAGATGTTGTGGCGCGAGGCGTCGACACCGGTGGTGAACGACGACCAGGCAACCGGCGACATCGACGGATAGGACGTAGCCAGTGGGCTGAACACACCTTCTTCCGCCACCTTTTTCATGTTGGGCATGCGCCCCTCGTCCATGAAACGCTGCGCCAACTGCGGGTCCATGCCATCAAAGCCAATGATGACCAAACGCTTAGTCTCGCCCTTGATCCGGCCCTTGCCACTGACAGCGCGCAGCAGCAGCTTGACCGGGTAAGCAGCAACAATTGCGACTGCCAGAAACAGTGCACCCACCAGCACCAACCCGCCCGATAAAAAGGCGAATCCGGCCCCGGGGCCAATGTAGGCCTGGGCCGGCTGGGAAGCAGCGAAAATTGCCGCTAGGGTTGCGAGAACGAAAAGGCGGGTGCGGTTGCGACTCATCGGTGTCCGGCTGGGACAAACCCCGAAGGGGGAGGTTCCGGGGAGGGAAACTATAGTCCCTCCCCGAGAGGATTCTATGCGTTTGCGGTGGCGGCCGCAGGAATCAGGTCATTGGCTTCGAGGTAATCGACAATGACCTTGACGCTTTCTTCCGGAGACTGGGTCTCGGAGTTGACGGTGACTTCGGCGTTCTCCGGGATCTCATAAGGATCGGAAATTCCGGTGAAGTTCTTGATCTCGCCAGACAGCGCCTTAGCGTACAAGCCTTTGACGTCGCGACGGGTCAGTTCTTCGACCGAGCACTCGGCGTAAACTTCGACAAAGTTGCCGATCATGCCACGGCACTGACGACGGACGTCAGCGTAAGGCGAAATCGCGGCGGTCATGACGACTGCACCATTACGAGCCAGCAGCTTGGCGACGTAGCCGATGCGACGGATGTTGGTGTCACGGTCCTCCTTGGAGAAGCCGAGGCCTTTGGACAGGTTCTCGCGAACTTCGTCGCCGTCCAGAATTTCAACACCGCAACCGCGCTTGCGCAGTTCTGGCTCGAGCATGCGGGACAGGGTGGACTTACCGGAACCGGACAGGCCGGTGAACCAGAGACAGAAACCTTTCTTGTTGGTCATGGTCTTAAGATTTGGCTTTGAGGCCATTCAGGGGGGTTATTTGAGCTTTCCTTCGAGGAAAGGTACTTCGAAGCACTTGTCGTGCATGATCGGTCCGTGACCGAAATATCCGGCTTCACCAAACAGTTCGCCGTGGTCTGCGGTCACGATGACCCAGGTGTCCTTCGGCAACATGTCGTAAAAGCGCGGAAAAACCTCTTGATCGAGGTAGCGGACGGTATCGATTTGGCGCGTGCGGCACTTTTCGATCATGTCCATGTCCATGAAGTCACCGGATTCGTTGTCGGAAACCAGGGTTCCTTCATCATCAATCTGACCGTCCAGCTTGCGGAAGATTCCGTTTACGCCAGAGATGTGCGGCAGATCGTTTTTATCCTCATCGGGCAGACCGTATGGGTAGTGAGTCTCGCCGACGTTCATCAGGTAGAACTGCGGCTTGTTGCCCTTGATGCCTTTGGACTCGCGCTTGGTGTGGACGTCAATTTCGTCCAACATCGACAACATGTCGTTGTGCTTAGGCATCAACTTGAAGGTGTCGAAGTCTTTGTTGATCCCGGTAGCCGGGTTCAGCACCGGCAACGAAACCAGCGCGTGGGTTTCGTAGCCCATGTTTTTCAAGTACTTCGGCAGCCACAGATGCGGAATCATGGCTTCGAAGCCCGCCTCGTCCACACCGAGGCGATCCTTGAACTTGTAAAGGTCATGCTTGTAGTACTCAGAAGCGTAGACCTCTGGCGGGCTGGTGTGAGGAACCAGACCGGTGAGCAGGTTGTAGTGCGATGGAGCCGTCCATGAGGCGTAGCTGAAACGTCGTTCGACGTTGTCTAGCCCCCCCACCAACTTGGCGATGTTCTCAGGCTTGGCAGCCATGAAGGAATCCCAACGGCAGGAATCCAGGGTGATCACCAGCAAGTGGTTTTGCTCTCTTTTCTTTCCAAACAGACCAAACATGGACGTACTCCTTCGCTTTTACTCTCTTACTCTCGGACAGGAAATTAGGCGTTCGCCGTTTCTTTGGCGTAGGCCGCAATCAGAATGTCTGCGACTTCAGGGCGCGAGAACTCAGCTGGCGGACGTTCGCCGTTGGTCAGCATCTCGCGGACCTTGGTACCACTGAGGAAGATCTTGTCTTCGTTGCTAGCTGGGCTGGACTTGGTCGAAGCCATGCCACCGGTCAGCTTGCAGAAGAAAGCGTGCTCGAACAACAAGGTGTTGATCTTCAACTCGCCTTCGCCGTACTGATCGAAGATCGATTGAGCGTCAAAGGTGCCGTAGTAGCTACCTACACCAGCGTGGTCGCGACCGATGATGATGTGAGTGCAGCCATAGTTCTGACGGCAAACAGCGTGCAAGATTGCCTCGCGGGGACCGCCGTAGCGCATGGCCTGTGGGTAGACACCCAACATGGTGCGATCCATTGGGTAGTACTTGTTCAACAGAACTTTGTAGCACTCCATACGGACGTCGGACGGGATGTCGTCGGACTTGGTGTCGCCGACCAGCGGGTGAACCAATAGACCGTCGGTCTGCTCGAGGGCAACCTTGGTCAGGTACTCGTGGGCGCGGTGGATTGGGTTGCGAGTCTGGAAAGCAACGATGGTGCTCCAGCCCTTCTCGGCGAAAGCGGCGCGAGTTTGCTCCGGAGTGAAGCGGAACTCGTTGTGCTTGTCGTAGCTCGGCAAAGTGGCGACGGTGATTTCACCACCGACGTAGTAAGTGCCGAGGGTGCTCAGGTAGCCCCAAGCTGGGTGATCGTGGTCGGCCTTGGCGCCGGAACCACTGAAGCACTTGTCCAACTCGTTTTCACGATCTGGCTGCCATGCATCGGAAACGGTCATCACACCGTAGATGGTGCCGCACTCACCCTTAAGGGCGATTTCGGAACCGGCAGCTGGAGCCGCGTCGTCACCTTTGGTGGCGAGGACGATCGGCAGCGGCCACGGAGTGTTGTCGGCCAAACGCATGTTGGCGACGACGTTGTCGTAATCGGCCTGACCCATGAAACCGCACAGCGGGCTCATTGCGCCGGTGGCGATCATTTCCAGATCGCTGGTCTCACGCGAGTTGAGCGTGATGAAGGGCAGGTCAGCGGCTTTGGCAAGCAGAGCTTCCGCTTCTGCGCCAGAGACCAGACGGTTGATCAGGGTTCCACCGTGGGGAGCGTACATCGTTTTAAGGGTTTACCTTGGGTCGTTAGACGTGTTTGAAGAGGGATCAGAGAGTCAGCAATCGGTTGTGGGCGGCGAGAGCAAGGGCTTACAGGTAGCCCAAGTTCTTCAGCTTCTGCTTGACGGCACTGAGTTCCTCCGGAGTGAATTCGTTGGAATCGGTCTTGGTCTCGACCTCTCCCATGAGGTCACGGAGCACAAAGACGATGAAGCCTGTGGGCGACGAGAAGCCGCTTTTATCAATGACCTGCTGGATCCGCCTGTAGAGCGGTCGCGGGATCTTGACTGTGACTTTGCTTTCTTTTTGCATGGTCCGTAACGAGTGAAGCGGGGGAGTATACACCCAAAAGGCTACACCTGGATGACTTTTTGGGGTGTATTTAGGCACCCTATCGCACTCCTATGACGCTCCAATTGGAGTGTCAAGGCTATAGGCACCATCGGAAAACTATTCCGAACTCCACCGACCGCACTCCTATCGGTGATCCAATGCGTGAACTAAAATTGCATTTCATGAAACGTTGCTGGAAGTCCGACATTTACAGGTAGAATTCCAGCCAACCCCGATTCAAACCCCTGAAACATGCGTAAATCCACAACTCTATTCGCCAGCCTGCTCCTGGCCTTAGCCTCCTGCGGCTCCGAAGAGCCTACTAAGGCTACCTTTACAGACGCCGTCTCGGCCATGGACACGGCTGCCTCGGCAATGAACACCAAGGACTTTGGCACTGCCGTCAATGGCTACCAGTACGCGATGGACAACACTGCGGAAGCTGGCGCCAAGCTCAAGATCGCCCAGGAATTGTTCAAAGCTCACGTCAAGAACAACGACAACGCCTCGGCCACCGCGCTGCTGGCAACGATGAAAACGGACATGGCCGCCAGCCTCAACGACCAGAACCTCAGCTTGCTGACCGACTGGTGCATCAACGAGAAGGTCGCGGACATGGCTCAAGCCGTCTTGGATGTTGCAATGGAAACCCTTGGCGACAACCCTGGCTCCTACGACCTCGAGAAGGTCGGCAAAGCAATCGCAGCTGTGCGCTCTGGCGACGCCGGAAGCTTGGCTGATTTGGGTTACGCAGGCGACTGATCGAAAGCGCCTAACCCCTCAAGCGCCCTGCGTTGGCAACTAAGCTCGACGCACCCCAGCGACCCCGCGGCTCGGAATTCGGTTGATTCAACCGTATCCGAGCCGCTTTTCTTTTTCCCCTAAATCCACCGATGCTGAACACGACTCCTTTTCTGGCTACCACTCTGTTCCTCCTCGCCTCCTGCGGCGGAGAATCCACTTCTCAATCGACCTACTCGGACCCAATTCACGCAGTGGATCAAGCCGCCGAAGCCAGCCAACCGCTTCCAAATCTCCCAGCAGCTATTCCGAGCCCTCGCCAGCAACAATCAAATCGCTGACGCCAAATCACTGTTAAGCCAAATGCAAGCGGACTACGGTGATTTAGTTGACGGGAGCAGCCTGTACCTACTGACCCAATTCTGCCTGAAGGAACGTCATGCGAGCCTCGCCCAGGCGGTACTCGACTTAGCCTTGGAGGTCTTGCCAGAGGACCAATTGGCGATCTACAACCCGGCCAGCGCCGGAGAAAGCATCGCCAAAGCCCGCTCCGGGGATTACGCGGCCGTAGCCGCACTGGGCTATGTCGGCGATGAGGCGGAACCGAAAGTCAAATTTGACAAAACGGTGACCCAGGGCAAGTAACCCGGTCACGCTCTTGCCGTAGAATGGTGGCAATGCTGAATCGGTCCGGCAACTCAGGAGCCAGCCTTATCCTTGTCGTGGTAGGGCTGGCTTTGCTGTTAGCGGCGAGCGCCTGGGTACTTTGGCCGGAAGGCCCTGGCCCGCTCACCAATGGCCAAGAAATCTCCGCCGACGGCACCCTGCTTGACCAGCACGAACTTGCCGAACTAGACCGCACCCAACCGGTCACCCAGGTCCGTAGAGATTCGCCGCTGGTTCAAGCCAACATCGCAGTCCTGCTGGCCCTTCCGGCGTGGGCTGAAATGCCCGAGACCGTCCGCGTCGAACTGATTCCGCAAGGCAGCAACCCCGCCGACAAGCGACACCTGTGGACCAAAAACGGCGGCAAGTTCGTTCAATTCGACGACGTCATGTTCGGCTCCTGGCTAGTCCGTTGCGCACCGCGCGGTTTCCAGGCAACCGAAGTCCCGCTGAGCGTGTCGGAAGCGGCGCCC
>CAZMDZ010000205.1:0-7242 GCA_964565175.1 uncultured Planctomycetales bacterium | reverse complement strand
ATTGCAATCCATGGGTTAAGATAGGAGAGCTTATCAACGCTTTACCCAGCCCTCTTCAGAGTCCCCTGACCTCAAGTGTCGTAAGCTCAAAGTCCCAGGGAGTTGGCAATGAATATAGGAATGAAAATTTTGTTTTGCTCAGCCCTTGTGATGGCCAACTGCTTGCCTTTGTTGGCTCAGGGGCAGCCGTCACGGTTAGTGGTTGACGATGTTCTATTCGCAAAAGATGCCAGAGGAACAATCGGGTTTTCTTGGGGGAGTCGCCACCCCATCTGGGACTTTAGCGGAGACGGCCTACCAGAATCGCTGTTGATCGGCGAATTTGACTATCCAACTGATCCATCAGCCTTAACTTCGGGTGCAAAGATTCTGAAGTCGGGTGCTGGCAAACCGGTTTGGATGAAAACCTACAATCGCTTCAGGAATGGATTCACGCGGCCAGGTTCTAAGCAAACAATCTTTCTTCCGACCCCATCCAGCCTAAGGTCAGCGAGGGAGGCAATCTCGCAAGAATCAATTGGGATTTTCGACTGGACTCTAGAGACTTGGCGGTGGGTTCAAATCCCCAAGGCTCCCTACGGAATTACTGGACATAAGCTCAGCGCCCTGTCTGATGTTGGAGATGTTGATGGTGATGGCTTTTTTGATATAGGCTGCCGAATAACTGGATTTGATATGGGGGGAGGCTTGGTTGCTCTCTTGAGTGTTGTATCAGGGAGGACTCTCGAGCCAATTTGGGCTGTTGGACCTCAGCCTACAAAGTCCTTTGGTTTCTTTAATTACTTGGGAGTTGAATCCGGGAATGCCTCTGGCGCCGACGCTAACGGTGATGGATATTTGGATGTTATGACGGAATGGTGGTCCGGCACCAATTCGGAAGAACTCTATCGATGCTTGTCCGGAAGTGATGGCTCTGTCCTTTGGGAGACAACACTTCCCAATCACAACGTGAGTGGCTGGTGGAATTCTCCAAACACCGCCAGGGTGCATGACCTTGATAATGACGGGGTACTAGATGTAATAGGTTACATGGGGGGTGATACTTATATGTCCTCTGATCCAGGTTATATAGTTGCCATTTCGGGTCGTGACGGAAGCCAATTGTGGCGCGTTGACCGCAATGACTATGACTCAGAATTTTCGGCGGGAACATCAATTCTAGAACTCTTCAAGTTTTACCCATGGGCTGACCACGACAACGACGGCTTCATTGACCTTGATGCTAATGCCAAGGGAGTTTCCAATTCCGGGGGCGGCACTACAAACCAGCTTTGGATTTTTAGTGGGTTTGACGGGGCACATATAGGGGCTATTGATTTCCAGGTTTCAAATCTTGAGCCGTGGTCAACTGACCCAGTTAGTTTTAGCGATGTCATCATTAAGCCGGATTTCAATGGCGATGGTTGGCCGGAATGTGAGATTGGTGTACCGAACGGTTCACAGCCGGGGAGTCATTTGATTCTCCTTTCCCCCGAAACACTCAGGTTTCCAGACCAAGTTCAAGCGGGTCAACCTGTGGGGTTTGAACTGTCTATCCCCTCAAGTCCTTCCAAGGATTTTCAGCTTCTTTTTTCAAGCACCTTTTTGCACCATGAGGCTGGTCGCAAGATGTTGGGAGCTTGGGATACACAGCTTGGTGTTGATGCTACGACGGCTCTTTTTGCAACGGACCCACAAACGGGTGGAACATTGGATAGCACCGGAAGGTTTTCCGGCCAATTGGATATCCCTGCCGGCCAAGGATTGGAGAATACAAAGATTTATGTTCGGGGAATCATAAAGGACGCGTCCGCACCGAGTGGCATTAAGGCGATGACCACATTGTCTACGATTGCGATTCACCCTTAGAGGATGAATCCATTAATCGTCAGCGGGACAGGTGGCTTATAGCTCGCCGCCGGCTTGCTGATAGATGGCCAAAGCCTTGGGCATCAAACGCTCCAAACGTTTGATGCGTGTTTTGGACGACGGGTGGGTCGACAACCATTCCGGTGGCGCTTGACCGGAAGCACCCATGCGCTCCCAGAGCGGAACCGATGCACGTGGGTCATAGCCAGCGTGTGCGGCCAGCATCAATCCGATGTGGTCGGCTTCGGATTCGTGGTCGCGGGAGAAGGGGAGCATGACACCGACGGTTGCGCCTGCGCCGAGGGCGCCGAGGATTAAGGCGCGTTCTTCTGCATCCTTGTCGCGGTACTTATAGCTAGCACCCAACATCACGCCGGACAGGATCAGTTGATGAGTCATGCGCTCACCACCATGTTCAGCAATCGCGTGCGCGACTTCATGACCCATAACGATGGCCAAACTGTTTTCGTCGCCGGTGATGGGGAGCAAGCCGGTGTAGACGGCACACTTACCACCCGGCATCGCCCATGCATTCACCATCTTGGGGTCGTCGATCAAATTGAACTCCCAATCGAATTGACTGGCGTTTTCCGGGTATAGCTCAATCGCCGCTTGGGCGACGCGATGGCCGATGCGCTTGACCATCTCGGCGTCGGGGCCGCTGGTGATGATCTTGGCCGAGTTCAGTGCTTCGGTGTAGGCATCGGAGCCTAGCGACATCTGCTGATCCAGCGAAATGAAGTTGACCTGCTTGCGGCCGGTGCCAGGAACGGTGCTGCATGCCGCCACCAAGGTCAGGCTGAGGGCGAGTAGAGTCGGGAAAAAGCGCTTCATCGTCATGGTTGTCTTTACGTCTCAGCACTATGGTATGGGTCTTTTCCTGCCGAATGACCATGAACCAGAAGAAACCCGTAGTGCTGCTCGTTCTCGATGGCTGGGGACATGCTGCCGCCACCGATTGGAATGCCATCACCACCGCACCGGCGGCCAACTTCTTGGAGTGGTGGCAAAAATGGCCGCACGCGCTGTTGTCGGCGTCGGGGAAGGAGGTTGGGTTGCCGTTGGGCTTGATGGGAAATTCTGAGGTGGGGCACACCAATATTGGTGCGGGTCGGGTCGTTTACCAGACCATCACTAAAATTGATAAGTCCATTCAAACAGGTGAGTTCCAGCGAGTGGCGGCGTTGCGGAATGCGATTGAGCACGCACGGGTCCACAACACCCAACTGCACCTGTTCGGCCTGATCGGCGACGGCGGCGTGCACGCTAGCGACGGCCATTACCGCGAGTTGCTGAAAATGGCGCGCGACATGGGCATGGACATGAGCAAGGTCCAGTTCCACGCGCTGCTCGACGGTCGCGATACCCCGCCGACCTCGGCCGGAGGCTATTTGCAGCAGCTTCAGGCAATGCTCGATGAATTTGGTGGACGCATCGCCACGATTTGTGGGCGTTATTTTGCCATGGATCGCGATACGCGTTGGGAGCGCACTCAATTGTTCTGGGGCGCGTTGATCCATGACGCTGGAGAGCGAGGTGACGACCCGATTGCCGCATACCGGGCTGCCGTCGAGCGCGGTGAGACCGATGAATTCGTCAAGCCGATTCTGCTCGGCGAACCCGGCAGCGGCCGGTTGGAGGATGGCGACGCCGTCATCAGCTTTAATTTCCGCGCCGACCGCGTTCGCCAAATCAGCGATTGCATCCTCAACGATGATTTCAGCGGCTTTGAGCGGCAGCGTCAGCCGAAGCTGCACTACGCGACCATGACGCAGTACCGCAAGGAGTTCTGCTGCCCGGTGGCTTACCCGCCCGAGCAACTGCGCTCCTTATTCGGCGAGTTGGTCAGCGCCCGCGGTCTGCGTCAATTCCGCTGCGCCGAAACCGAAAAGTACGCCCACGTCACCTTCTTCTTCAACGGCGGCCGCGAGGACGTTTATCCGGGAGAAGATCGAGAGCTGGTTTCCTCGCCCAGAGTCGCCACCTACGACCTGCAGCCTGAAATGTCGGCCCCCGAGGTCTGCGATAACGTGGTTAAGCGCCTGCGTCAGGGCGAGCACGATCTCTACGTGGTCAATTTCGCCAATGCCGACATGGTTGGCCACACTGGCATTCCTGGCGCCGCTCAAGCCGCCGTTCGCGCCGTCGACGCCTGCCTCAAGCGCATCGTCGACGAAGCCCAGCGCCAAGGCGGCACCGTCGCCATCACCGCCGACCACGGCAATTCCGAAATGATGGTCGACCCGGTCAGCGGCCAACCCCACACCGCGCATACCGTCAATCCAGTGCCGTTTTTGCTGATTGGCGACGCATTCCGCGGTACCAAACTGCGCGAGATGGGTATCTTGGCTGATGTCGCGCCGACGTTGATGCAAGCCATGAACATCGACCAGCCCGACGTCATGGACGGCCATTCTCTGTTGCTGCCCTGACCCTTGCGGAAGGAAAACTAAACCTCCAGGAACGTCATGCGCCTCCTTTTCCCTCTCATCGCCCTGATTTTCGTCAGCGGCGCGGCCGTCGCCCAGAACACGTGGTACGTGGATCCGGTGAATGGCAACAACGGTAACGACGGCACTACTGCCGTCAATTCCTTCCTGTCGATTCGCCATGCTCTGCAAAACAGCGGGCTGGTTTCCGGCGACACGATCTTGTTGGCGGGCGGAATTTACGACTCGATCAACGGCGTCAGTAGCAGTGGCAACAAGGATGAAATCTTTCCTTTGGTCATTCCGACTGGCGTGAGTATTCGCGCAGGCAATGCCTTCGACACGCCAGTGATTGATGGCTCCACCACGGGGAATCCGGCGTCGGTGTTGTTTGAAATTGAAAGCGATATCTTGTCCACCACTTACCTGGATGGATTGGAGTTGACCAATTGCTACACCGCCATTGCCACGGACAATCTTGGGCAGAACCCGGCAGTCAATGGTTTGGTGATTGAGGACTGCACCATTAGTGGTTATGAAGACAATGGCATTTTGCTTCAATTGATCGGAGGAAATGCAGATCTATTTGAGATTCGTGATTGCTACATCACGGGGGGGACGAATAGCGACTTCGGCATCCTTGTTGAAACCAATGGCACCAACCAAGTCCTGACGGGAAGCATTGAAGATTGCACCATCACTGGCAACGTCCAGGGGATTTATGTAGGCGTCGGCGCAAACGGATTGGTTGGGTCTGGCTTCAAAATTCTGCGCAACACTCTTACCGCGTTTAGTGGCATTGGAATTCGCACATCTGCCAACACTTGGGAAAGTCAATTTTCGGGTGTCATTCGTGGCAATACCATCATCGGCGACGGTGCGACTGGTACCGGCGACATCGGCATTCAAATTGAAGCAACGTTGGGAACTTCTGGTTTCCTGTGCACCAACAACGGATTGGTTTCGTACAACGACTGCTCGCTTGCCGACGTCAATATTCGCTGCCAAGCGACTCCGATTAACGGCTCCGGTGCAGTGATTTCCAACGCTTTTGTTGGCAATGTCATTCGCAACGCCACCAACTACGGTGTGCAGTTGTCGTTGAACGGTGGACTCGGTTCTGGCGTTGCGCCAGACTTCGGCACCGGCAGTGGATTGGCGGGTCGCAATACCTTTGATAACGGTTTTGCCTCGGCCGAATTCCAGATGGCTTCGGGGATGAGCAATTCGATCACTATGGTCGACAACTTTTGGCCGGATGCTGGTTCTAACGCAGCTGCTCGGATCGACGTCAACGGTGGCCAATCGCCTACGATTAACTCAATCTTGTCCGAAACTTTGACCGGCGTGATCGACGTTGCCGTGTTCAAGCCGGATCTTGCGCGCACTCTAACCATCACTCTTTCCGATGGCAGGTTCGTCGTCCAAGTCGATGAACTGGGCGTGCCGGACATCAACGCCGATATCGGCAACTTTGGCCAATACAAAGTCTTTGCCCTGACGGGTTCCGAAGGCAGCACCGATATTCCGCCAACCGATTTAACCGGCGTGCAAACCGACGGCACCGCCATGTCCTTTAACGTGCCAGCGCTTGACCCTGGCAACTACACCATCAACTTCACCAACCCCGGCTTCCAGTCGATCGCGCCCATTGGCTTGCGCGTAACTTCGAGTGGCGGCGGCGGTGGTGGTGGCGGCGGCGGCGGTGGGTGCGTGGTGGCAACCGCAGCCCACGGTGATTACAACGCTCCAGAAGTGCGCATTCTGCGTCAATTCCGCGATCAGTACCTGTTGGCGCACAATAATGGGCGCTCAGTGGTTCGCGGTTATTACAAGCACGGCGAACCGGTCGCTGCCTTCATCGCCGAAAACGAGTGGGCGCGTCAAGCCACCCGCACTGCATTGGTTCCAGCCACCGCAGTCGCATGGTCGCTGTTGAACTGGAACACCGGCCAGCGATTTTTGATGGCAGTGATCCTGCTCGGCTTCTTCCTCAAACTCGCGTTTGGCGGACGGCGTTCGTAGCCCACTGTAAATCGACGATCAGTGGCCTGTGGTTAGAGGATCTTGAATCCGCCACTTGCCGCTCGACCACCTTCAGTTGCGGGCACGCCAAGCATTGGTCAATGGCAATTTGCAGCAATGGATTCCACCATTGATCAAAGGGCCAAGTCGTTTGCAGGCCGAATCCCGTCGCCGAATCTTTTAGACCAGCAAACTGTTGTAAGTGCTGAAAGCTGGCTTCCGATGCCACCATGTTGAAGTCGCCGATGACGACACTGGAGTTAGGGCTGCTGGCGACGACATGGGCGAGCTGATTCGAGAACTGATTGCGGTCGCGTAAACGGCGTGGAGTGAATGGCGCTGGCGGGTGGATGGAATAGAGATCGATTTCACGCTGTTCGAAATCAATACTCATTTCCACCACCGGCAATTCACTCCAAACTGGCGCGTGGGCTGGCACGGTGATCCTTAGGTCGGACTTGCTGAGAATTAAAAAATCACCGATATATTGCGAGCGATAGTGGTTGCTTTGAAACTCAGCAGCCTCGGCTGGAGTGACTTCCTGGAAGAAAGCTAGGTCGGGTTGAAACTCAGATAACACCCAATGGAGGTCGTCGATATTGTCGACGTCGCGCCAGGTGTTCCAATGAAGCAGTCTTAAGCTCGGTTGATCGGTTTTCACCAGTGCTTCGCTCGCATATAAACCGGGTAGATTGCTGCTCAAATAGAGTGCGCAAAACACGCTGAACGTGGCGGCATATTTGCGTTTATTCCAGGCGTTGGCGGCGGCAATTCCTAAGGCCACCAATGCCATCTGCAAACGGAACGGCGTGGCAATATCGAACAACCATAAGCCAGTTGGGAAGCAGCAAATGAGGACATATAAAAGCAGACCGGCCGTCACCATGGATAGGCGAGCGGTCGGTAGCTTCATCGCGGCAGAGGAGGGCATAAACAACCC
>CAZMDZ010000204.1:0-7250 GCA_964565175.1 uncultured Planctomycetales bacterium | reverse complement strand
TTCATCCGAATCTGCCATGTGCTGCTTCTACAACCTCCAGTAACTGTAGAAGCAAAGGCTGTAACCAGAGCTGCTCAACGCGGAGCAGTCTGTGCCGATCACCTGATTCCCAATCCGGAGCAAGCGTAATGAGTGACCGCTCCGGCTTCCTAAGTGCAATCCGCAACGTACGCAGCAGTAACCGCGTGCTTTGTGCAGGTTTCCAGCGCGACTTGAGCGCGCTGCTTGACCAGGAATTGCCCGAGGATGCCGCGCGTCGCACTCTGGCTCATATGGAAGTTTGCACCGATTGCGGTGAGTTCTTCCAGGCCATTCGTTTGCAGGCCCTCGCTCACCGCGACCTGGCTGTGCCGGGTTCGCTGGCCAAGCGCCTACGCCGTCTGCGCGGTCAAGACTTGTTCGAAGGTCTGACCGACGCCGAGATTATCCGCCGCCTAGCCTCTGCCATGTACCAGCTTGGCAAGGCCTACGTGCTGCTGGCAACTGACGACAGCTACCTGCTCAAGGTTGCTGAAGAGCCGGTGGTCATCGATAGTTTCCGTCAAGACGAGGTCGGACCGGTCGCCGAAGCCGCTGAGCAAACTGGCGCCTGCACCTGCTCCAAGGAGTTGTTGGAATCTCGTACCAAGAACAGTTTGGCCCACGGCCACAAGCTTCTGGATGAAGCTCTGCGGCTCAAGCCAAAGTTTGCCGAAGCCTTGCTCTACAAGGGCTTTGTGTGCCAAGTCCAGGGTGAGTTTGAAGCCGCCTCCGAAGCATACCATCAGGTATTTTTGCGCTCGGATCGGCTAACCAACCGCGCCCACGCAGCTATACAGCTGGGCATGTTGTACGACCGCGCGCATGATTACCGCCGGGCGCTCCGCATGTACCGCTGGGTGGTTGCCTCGGGCATTGTGCACCGCAAGCCGAGCTTCGCCTTCGTTCTGTTCAACATCGTCGTCGAGCACGTTGCGCTCAACGACCTGGATGCCGCTGCTGCCATGCTACAGCGCATCCGTCTTCAGCATCCGCAAGTCATGGAGTCTGCTAAAGACTGGCTCCGCGACAGCCCGGATTTGCTCACCCGCCTCAAGGACCACGCCTCTTGCCGGGCCGAATTCGAGGCATCTGAACCAGCGTTCTTCGCTGCCTAAAGCATGAAACTTTCCGTACTAAATAACACCTCGCGACTTTCCCGAATGGCCATGGGCCTCGGGTCGTTGCTCGGGGTGTCCGCTCTGATCCTGGGTATGAACTCCCAGGTCATTGGCGGCCAAAGCCAGAGCGACTTGGACCGCGGGGAAAACCCCGTGGTTGGAAGTCTGCCTTGCCGCATTGACCCAACTCTCGATCTGGTCTTCTGGGAAGGTCAAGGTCTAGATGATCCTGGGTTCATGCCCGCCATGTACCCCGCCACCTTCGGTATCTGCAGCTCGGACATTGAAGCAGACGTGATCGACGCCGACGGCACTCCTTACGGTGTGCTCGACGATGCATACGACTGGAACAGCATGGGCCTGCAGAAGAACGGCTACATGTTGGTCCCACGTTACCGCGTCCAAAACGGCAAAATCAGTGCCTGGGTTTGGACTCCATCCGGATACATGGGTGGGGAGCTTTGCCTGCAATCTGCATTGGTGAGTGGCAAGACCACCCTGCAGCAAAACGCCGTCGAGGTGCCGATTTCGGCGCTGGCACAAATGTCGCCGAACGGCCATGCCGCAACTGCTTTCAACCTGACGGTTACCCCGCCGGATACTCGTCCGGACCTCGAGGAGATCCATTACCAGATCGTCGTCACTCAGTACGGAGTTCGACTGGTCCACCTGTAGAAACGGGATCCCATCCGGTACCCCCGGCAGCGTAAAATGGCGACGTGAACCCACGCCTCGCCATTCCCCAAGGCGACCTCGGCGGCATTGGCCCCGAGGTCGCCTTGAGCGTTTTGTCCCGCGCCAGTGTGCGCGAGCGCTGCCGGCCGTTACTGCTGGGGCATGTGGAAGCACTGCGCTCGATCGCGGCGGAGTGTGGGATTGAAATCGAGCTGCAAAGCGTGGCCGATGCCGCCAGCGGTTTCGACGTTTCGGCAGATGCGCCGGTGCCGGTTTGGGAGTTAGAGTCCGCCGCTCCTACTGCACCACCTGGGGTGCCGCACCGTGAGTTTGGTTTTGCGTCAGTCGAAGCCGTCCTGCGCGCCGCCAACATGTGCCTCGAAGGCCGCGCCGACGCCGCCGTCACGCCGCCGATTCACAAAGAGTCGATGCATTTGGCTGGCTATAACTTTGAAGGCCAAACTCAAATCTTTGGCGAGCTGTGCGGTTCTCCCCGGTACGGCATGTTGGCTTGCAATGGCAATTTGAGAGTGTTGATTGCCACGCGCCACATGGCGTTGCGTCAGGCGGTGGGTAGTTTCGAGATCAATCAAATTTCCAAGCAAGTGCGGATTGCTCACGAAGCTGCACGTGATGTTCTTGGCTTAGAAAATCCCCGCGTCGTGCTTGCAGGACTCAACCCGCATGCTGGCGAAGGCGGTGCCTTTGGCAAAGAGGAAACCAAAATCCTGAAGCCAGGCATCGAGCATGCCAAATCCGAATACGGCTTCGAAACTTCCGGTCCTGCCGTCCCTGACGCCGTCTTCATCGAAGGCGCCGAGGGCAAATGGGACGTGGTCATTGCGCTCTACCACGACCAAGCTTTCATCCCACTCAAGCTAATGGGCCGAAATAAGGCCTACACCCTATTCGTCGGCGGCAAAATCCTCCGCGTCAGCCCGATGCACGGCGCGGCATACGACATCGCCCGCACCGGCCAAGCCGACGCCGAGCCGTTCGCATTCTCTATTGAGCAAGCAATCCAACTCGCAACTCAGAAGGAAGCCCAAGCCTCCTTCTGAGTCACTGGTCTTCGTCTAATCCTCGTCGTCAGCTACCCGGACTTTCTGTAAAGCCCCCAATACCTGCTTCGCAGCTTTGCGAACGCTTTCGTTCTCATCTTTGAGCAACGGAATCACGCGGGGAATGACTTCTGCTTTGCCCAACGGTATCAATCCCAGCAATGCCGCTTCGCGAATCTGAGGATCCTCAGCCCGTAGCATGGCCAGTAGTTCATCGGCTGCTGTATCTTTGCTTGGCGCGGCCGTCTCAAATGATGCCCAGTAGCTTCTTTGCTCATAATATGTTCTCAGGTCATCTAGTTCTTTGAGGATCCGATCCTTCGCAAACTCGGAGCTTGCCCTCCCGATGCAAGAGAGGAGTTCATCGGCAGCCTCCTTCGTGCGGAAGGAAGCAAGGACAATGCAGGCTGTACTAACCCTATTTGTGTCCGCACCACTCTCTACAGTTTTGCAGATGATTTCCCCTAAGGGTTTGATAAAGGAGCTTGCCTGACTCTTCTTGATGCAGCGAAGAGCACTTTGTTCGCTTCCATTACCAGCTTCCATTGCAATTCGCGCAATAGATTCCCAGTGCTCGTTTGTTAACCCCTTCTCTGAGATTTCTTGGAATAATTCTTCTGCGTACAGGCTCCTTTTCCTTTGGCTTTCATGGAGAAGACTCATAAGCAAAGGTTCCACAAAGCTATTGATGGACCTCGAATGCTTAAAGCCGGCTAGAAACAGTATTTGTAGGCCCTCATTTTCACACTCCATCCATGCGATATTGTGGAGAAATTCCTGATGACGGTCAGGGTCCTGAAAGAAAGCATTGGTGATTCTGGTTTTAAGGAAAGAAGAGTCCAGGTTCTTCTCGCTTAGTAATCCAAAAGCTGTAGCCTCAGCCAGGCTCGAACCGCGTTCGATTAGGATGATGCCGGCGAGGAGGCGTGAATAATCGGATGCGTCTGGGTCACGGGATAGGTTGCTAAAGTATTCATCATTCAAAGAGCTGGATTTGGAAATTCGGTCTCCTGCAGATTGGATTAAGTTCCGACTTTCATTAGGTGCATTCTCGAAACTGTATTGGGCATATCCAATTGGTAGAATTTTGAAGGCTTTTGTGAGTCGGACTGGGTCGTTTAGGTGTTTAATAGATTCAATATCCTTCATATCAGTGAACACCTTGATGGCGAGTGCGGCTTGGCCCTGCATATACATTCTGCCTGCTAATGATGCTTTGAATTGCACCGCATCAAACCTTTCCACGTAATCTTGCCGTGGGATTGGGAATGGGATATTTGAATCCTGGCTACGGGTAAGGAGAGCCTCTCTGTATACGGAATGTTCAGAATCCCATTCTAGTTGCTTGAAGTTGTGATCAAGTTCACCAATTATCATTCGATTGGTTGAGCTGGCAGCAGCATTGACGAACCCTTTTTTCGCTTCCAAGTTTGGAAAAGGAAGTAAGAAGAACTTCTTTGGTGAGCGGGTAAGGTGAGGAATCGCAGCGATGTATAGTTCGACGTTTGGGAACATCCATCCTTCTTTGTCAGTAAGGGATTGAATGGCAATATCCCTTACCTCTGGAGCAGGGTCTTCCACAAGCTTGAGTAGGGCAGCTTGGGCTTCATCCGTTTCAAGGAGCTCGAGGAAGTCCTCTTTTGTGTAGCCCTCTAGGTAGCTCGAGCGAGCAATGAAGGCCCAAGCGACGGTCCTCCGCACTTCGGGGTCAGGATCTTCAGCCAGGGGATAAAGGTAGTGGTAGGAGCCTGGGCAAAGTCTGATTGAGTTTACCGCTACTGCGCGAAGGTTCGAGTGTTCAGATGAAATGGCCTTGGTTGCAATTGTTATCAAATCCTCTTCGGGCATGCTTGCGGTATAGTGGGTGATCTGGACTTTTTGCTCCGTATCACAGTCATCAAAAACTTCAGCAAGGGCGGAGGAAAGATGCCCATCCGCTTGGCGGAAAAAATACGATTTGAGTGACCCCGCATAAATGATTGCGGCCGATCTAGTTTGCTCATTTCGGACGAAATGGCCCAATACCTCATCCGAGTGTGGAATTCTAGATAGACTAAATTCCTTATCCTTGGGTTCTGACATCCGGAAAATCTGCGTCCTTCTTTCTTTGTAGGTGTGAAAGGCCCGATACTTCCAATCGTCAGAGGCGCTAGGGAAATGATCCTTAATGATTCGAAAAACAGCTTCGCTACTCACTTGTTGCAGGACCCAAAAGGGATCAATGGAGAAGATCTCTTTTGCCGTGTCTAGGTCCTGCAGAATAAGGTACGCTAGGGATGGTGCGCTTCGGCTTCCTAGTTGCGTGATGGCTTCAGAGCTGCCACTCCGTAGCGACTTCTCAATATGTAGAATGAGTCTTGGGTCGACAGTCCCAAAGTCCCCAAGGACATAAGCTTCCAATTCCTTGGACAGACCAGGGCGGATTTGTGGGCCGTCCACAGTTCCGCTCTGCGACTTTTTATTGATCTTGATGATGCCTCGCTTGATGCGGACATCCTCGGCGATTTGTTCGAGCCACCGCCCATGACTTTGGGAAATGCTGGCAAGCATGGGGGGTCTGCCGGGGCTTGTATCCGCTTTCGTAAGAGCTAAGTTCCCCAGTGCTTTCTTTGCATTGTTCCAGGATTGGCTGTAGGTGAATATTTCAGAACGAGCCAGGGCGACTGCAATGAGCTGCTCCTTCCGTTCATCAGGATCCATGCTGCATTTGAAATTGACTTGGAGCCAGAGGTGATCGATGGCGGCTTCAGCGGCTTTGGTGTCCCGAAGAGTCAATAGGTCATGTTGGACTTCGGCGATGCGAGCTTCGACTTGCTCTTGGGTCAACGGCTCCTGCATCTCTTGGATGGCCTTGCCTTCATCAGGCTGCACGAAGCCGGTCCACAGATAGAGCTTTTCCTGCTGCTCTTGGCCCAACGCGTGGGATGCAGCGGTGAGAAGGGTGAATATGGCTAGAAGGAGTTTGTTCATTGTTACAGCATGCAGGGCAGATTCACTTGAGTTGTTACGGCGAACTGAAATCGATGTCAATCAGATGTCAACGGTTGGCTGGGGGACGAACTTGTAGCCGACTCCATGGACAGTGATCAGGTGCTGGGGATGATCAGGCTCCCTCTCAATTTTCTTGCGCAGCTTGAGCACGTGAGTGTCGATGGTGCGATTGCTTGGGAATTCATTTTTCCCCCAAACATGATCCAAAAGGGCTGACCGGCTTAAGGTTTTGCCTGGGTGGCTGAGGAAGTAACGAAGCAGGTCCATCTCTTTGCGTGACAAACCGAATTGAACTCCGTCGCGCTCTAAGCAGTAGCCAGCGAAGTCCACGCGTACGTCGCCGAAGGTGCTTCCGGCAGTTTCGGTATCTGAGACGTGGCTCCGCCGTAAGGCTACTTTCATGCGCAGCAAAAGCTCTTTGGTCGAGAATGGTTTGACCAAATAATCGTCTGCTCCGAATTCAAAGCCCTGAATTCGGTCCCATTCTTCACCACGAGCGGAAAGGATGATCACGGGGACATGAAGCCGATTCTGGCGCACCCCCTTGAGCACCGAGAACCCATTACGACCGGGTAACATGAGATCCAACAAAATGAGATCCGGGTTTTGGCTGGATGCCAATTCGTAACCCTGGTTTCCATCGGCGGCCTCCATGGTGGAATAACCTTCTGCCCGCAACGCATCGCTTAAGGCCATGCGCAAAGGGTCCTCGTCTTCGATGATCAGCACTTTGGTGTTTTGCTTCATTCCGGTGGTCCAGGTCGGAGGAGTGGAATGGTAATTTGGAAAGTTGCGCCGCCGTCGTTGGCATTCTTCGCGCTTACTTGGCCGTGATGAATGCGGATGATTTCCGCCACAATAGCCAAGCCTAAACCGGCACCTTTGCCTTTGACGGAGTTGGAATCGGCTTGATGGAAGGGTTCAAAGATCGCTTCTTCACTTCCGGGTTTTAGGCCTGATCCAAAGTCTCGAAATTCAAAGGCCAACTTGTCGTTATCCATACTGAACCTCGCTTCAAAACGGCTGCTTCCGCTATGGCGCAAACCGTTGTCCGCCAAATTTAGAATAGCTCGACGAACGGCGTCGGCGTCCATGTCGATTGTGGTGGGCTTGAGCTCGCCTAGTACTTGGACTTGCGCTTTATGGTCCTTCGCCCATTGGTCAAGGTCCGCCGACATCTCATGGTGCCAGTCCGTTAGGTCAGTCGGCGCCATTTTCACGGCAGGGCTTCTTCCGCGGTCCATGCGTGAGAAGTCGAGAATGTCGGCAATCAATCTTCGTAGCCGTTGCGCCTCTCGCTTGATTAGTTGATGATAGCGCGCAACGGTTTCAGCTTCGCTGACGCGACCATTCAACAGCTTCTGAGCCAAATTCCACATGAGGT
>CAZMDZ010000203.1:0-7281 GCA_964565175.1 uncultured Planctomycetales bacterium | reverse complement strand
CGAAACCAAACGCCATTCATCTTCGCCCTTGCGCACGTGGTATTCGACGGCGACGATCTTGTGCTTCGCCATCGAAGCATCTTTGCCGTTCACCCAAAAAATCGCCGGCGATCCCGACATCGCGCTGAAGTGAATCGGCCCGCCTTTGACGTCTGACTTGACCACCGACTTTTTGGTTTTGCCGTGAGGGTCGGTGACCGCCGCCCGCGTCGCCCGTTCTAGGAAGAGCAGGGCGAAGCAACTGGCCGGTTCGGTGCGGCCCCATGGATCTGGCCAATAACCATTTTCAGCGTTTTGGTTCTTCACCAAAAACGTGGCGCCATCCCAATACCAATCATTTTTGCCAATCAGATCGACGTTCAAAATCGAGCCGACGCGCTCCATTCCATACAAGTAATAATGCAGGTGAGCGGCGCCGCGGCGCGGGTTGGCGGTCATGGAATAATTTTTAATCATCCAATTCATGCCGTAATTCACCTGGCGGTCAATCTTCGATCGCAACCCTTCCGGAATGCGGTTGCCCAAGGCGACCTTGCAGATCTCCAGCGTTGCCACCCCTGCCGACGTCATCGAGCCGGTCGCCGTTTTCGGATTGCGTGACTTGTAAGAGAAACCGGCGATGTTGAATGAGCCAGCGTACTTCTCAAATGGCGATGCCGGTTGATCAGTTTTCTTCTTCTTGAGCTGGTGGTCAAGCACCCCCGTTGCCAGCTTAATCCAAGCGGAGTCAGGAACTTCCAATCCACGACTCGCTGCTGCGCGCAGGCCCAAAGCAGCAAATTGGGTGCAAGAAAGATCTGGTTCATTTTCGGGATAAGCCCACACCCCATGACGATCTTGCCAGCTGAGCAAGTCGCCGAGGATCTCTTCCATCCACGGCAGATAGTCATCCTCGGCCAAGGCATCTAAAGCCATCAGGTGACAGCCCGCCGAATAAGTCTTCACGGTTGGACTCTCGGCCAAAAACGCCAGTGCTTCGAGCACGGCCGGATGGCGCGGAGAAACCCCACTCTTGACCAAGGTGTAGACCACCAGCGCCGTCGTGCCGTTGCGATAGGTGCCTTGATGAAACTCCCAAGAACCGTCAATGCACTGCCGCGACAACAAATACTTCACGCCTTTTTCAATCGCCGCGTTGACTTCTTTTTGAGTCGCTCGATGCGGCTTTTGAAGTTGAAACCCAGTCGCGCCGCCGCCGTTCACCACCTTAACCAAAATATGATTTGGCCCTGGATGTAAATGCAGCATTGCCCGTTCGGACGATGGGTTCACTCCACGTCCGACGCTGCTGGTCACCAAAGCTTCGCCGTTGAACCAAAAGCGGACGCCGTCGTCACTGCCGAATTGCACCGGAATCGAAATCGGGTCTTTTGCCGTGACCTTGCGGTAAAGATAAAACGCCGCGTTTTCGGTCCAACCAGAAACCCCAGTCGGTGCAGGGAATTCGGCGGCAAGATTAATTAACCCCAAATCCACTTGTTGTGGCTTCAACGCAGCCGGATCGCCGACCTGCAGCCACGTCACCTTTTGCTTATTCCGAATCCGATAGTCTTCCGTCAACCCATCCCACTCTTTGCCGCCTTTCATCGACTTGAGTTGCTTTTCGGGTTTGTGGCTAGGCTTGACGTCGGCGTGGCCCTTGGGGTGATCGAAGGGCCCGATTTTAAACCAGGGACCCCATTCCACGTCGGCTTGCTGGGGGAGCAGCGCTAGGGCTAGGGAACAAAGAGTCAGCATGGAGGAGGGTGGGGGGATTTAGACGGACTCGTCTGGGGGGATTCATTCTAAGCACGGATTGGTCGCTGGAAACAGAAAGTGCTTCTTCGTAAACCCTCGAATTTTCCCCAGGTTTGCTTAAGCCAGGGCCTTCTGCGGACGCAAAAGGGGCGTCATGAGTTACAACCCTCTGGCCGTACCCAATGCAGCGAGACTCGTCTCGCTTGCGGCGGGCGCCCAGAAGGCCGGTGAGGATCGGGCAAATAATGAAATGCGAGTGGTTCGAGGCGAAGGATTATCTTCGCTTTGCCTAAGTCCCCACCAGGCTCGTGCATCCTTCGCTTCGACAGGGGTGGAGGTGAAAACCTAAGTCGCTGGAACTGGCCCCTCTGGGGGGAGGACCGGTAAACGCCGATTGGTGTGTCAAACAGCGGCTTAGGTGGAATCCTGCGGGGTTGACGGGAAACCGTCGGCCCCGTTTTTCATTAAATCAGCTTGGTGACGCCTGGCAACGAAACCGGGCGATCCGGCATGTCGTTGATCCAGTCGTAGGCTGGCGGTGACAGATCCAACTCGGATGCCCACGCTTGTTCCCAAGTGATGGACTGACCCGTGTAAGCAGACATCCGGCCCATGATTGC
Source organism: uncultured Planctomycetales bacterium (assembly GCA_964565175.1). Classification (GTDB taxonomy): domain Bacteria; phylum Planctomycetota; class UBA1135; order UBA1135; family UBA1135; genus JACNIZ01. Next base: position 4,924 of record CAZMDZ010000203.1, on the reverse strand, counting down.
CAGCATCGTCGACTTGATCATGTAATCGCTGTTGTTGATCGGCTCATTGGCGCGGATCGACGCGAAAAGGGCGTCATGCTCGTTCTGGTACATGTCGTCCGGCCCTTCGCCGCGATAGCGCCAGCGCCCGGCAGCATTGCGAATGCGGTGGGACTGCAGTTCCGCTGTGCCCTTGGTGCCAAATGCGTAATCGCTGACATCGTGGCTGGTGCCTGGCATTTGGCGGCAGGAGCTGAAACCGCGCACGCCTGACTTCCACTCGAAAACGGTGTTGAAGTGATCGTAGACGTTGCCGTACTTGTCGTCGGTGCGCAGGATGCGGCCACCGGTCGAGGTGCACTTGACTGGCGCTTCGTCGCCCATCGCCCACAGCATCTTGTCCAAGCTATGAATGTGCTGCTCAGCGATGTGGTCTCCACTCAACCAGGTGAAGTACAACCAGTTGCGCATCTGGTATTCCATCTCACTCCACTCCGGCTTGCGGCCGCGGTGCCACAGACCGCCGGTGTTGTAAGTGCACTGGATTGTGGTGATGTCGCCAATCTCGCCATCATGCAAGCGCTTAAAGGTCTCTTGTTTGGCGAACTGGTAGCGGTAGCAAAGGCCACTGACCATCGACAATCCTTTCTCAGCACCGCGTTCACAAGCCGCTTTGATCCGGCGTAGGCCAGGAACATCGGTGGCGACGGGCTTTTCAATGAACAAGTGACGCCCTTGATCGACCGCGTATTCAACGTGAATCGGGCGGAAGTGCGGCGATGTTGCCAGCAGCACCACGTCGCATTCGTCGATGACTTTCTTGTATGCGTCAAAGCCCGAGAACTGGCGTTCTTTGGGCACGTCGATCCGTGGGGCGATGTCTTCAGACTTGAGCAGAGAGGTCAAATGACTTTCTAGCATGTCCGAAAAGGCGTCGCCCATTGCCCACAGCACGGTGTCTGGGTCGGCGCGCAAAGCCTGGGCGGCGGCGCCGGTTCCACGTCCGCCACAGCCGACCAAGCCGACTTTCAGCGGTCCGGAAGAACCCATCAGGAAACCAGTAGAGGCGCAGCTAGTAGCGGAAGTCCCCAACACGATGGCGGAGCTTTGCTGCAGGAAGGTACGGCGGTTGCGTTTACGAGAGCGCATGATCGTGGGGGAATTAAGAGATGCTTGGAGGGTTATTTGGGGGTGGGCATCGGTGCGTCGACGGACTCACGCCATTGTTGGAGTTCGGCGTGCAGCGCGTCGCGCAGTTCGGGCTTCGAGGCCGACAGGTCCATCCGTTCAGAAATGTCGGCGTCGAGATCGTATAGCTCCAACCTACCATCTTCGAGAAACTCCAGCAGTTTGTAGGGACCTTTGCGAACTGCGCTCACCGGCGTCGTTCGCCAGCCGCGGCGCGCATCGAGGTAGCCGGGCATGTGCCAGAAGATGGGTCGAGTTTTCAACTCGCTCAACGCCGACGGGCTCGCCGGCTGCTGTTTTTGTGGCTGCCATAACGGCGCCAAATTGCTTCCATCTAACTTCATCGCCGGTGGTTGGGCGCCCGCCAGGCCAACGAATGTTGGGTAAAAATCAACCGTGGTCACGGGCAGTGATTGCACCGATTGCGCCGGAATGCGGCCCGGCCAGCGCATAATCAAGGGCACCCGAATGCCGCCCTCGTAGTAAGTGCCTTTGCCGCCGCGCAACGGGGAGTTGTGGGTGATATTGCCCATATCAATTCCCATATCCAGGTAGCCGCCGTAACCGCCGTTGTCGGAGGTGAAGACCACCAAAGTATTGTCGGCTAAGTTGAGCTCTTCTAACTTGTCGAGGACGCGGCCGACGTTGCGATCGAGAAGGTCGATCATCGTGGCATAGGTGGGGTTTTGCTGGTGAACGCCCACTGGCTTCTTCTTCCACTGCCAAACTTCATCGCGCGGCGCTTTGATTGGCGTGTGCACGGCGTAGTGCGGAAGGTAGAGGAAAAACGGACGGCCGTCGTCGGCTTCTAGGAACTTCAGCGCTTCGTCAGTCAGGCGATCGGTGAGGTATTCCCCTTCTTTGCCATCTTCCAGCCCGGGTAGCTGCTGAGTGATCTTGCGTTGACCAGGGTTGTTTGGATCCTTTTTACTGCGTTGGTATGGCCAGAAGTAGCTGGGCGGTGTGCCGTAATGCGCGCCAGCGATATTGACCTCAAACCCTTGCGCTTGAGGATCGGTCACTCCATCGCCGCCTAGATGCCACTTGCCGAAATGGCCGGTGCGATACCCAGCACGCTGCAAGCATTCGGCCATGGTGAAGAAAGTTCCGTGCAGTTCGGTTTGGTTTTTGGGTGGAGTTAACTTGCGGTCTTTGGCCTTGCCGCGCGCGCCGCTGCCCACCGTGTAAACGCCGGTGCGCGGGGCGTACAAGCCACTCATCAAAGCCGCGCGAGTGGGCGCGCAGTTCGAAGCCGCTGCATAAGCCGACGTAAAACGCATGCCGTCGCGGGCCAGCTGGTCCAAGTTGGGGGTGGAGTAGTAATCCGAACCCTGGCAAGCCAGGTCGTTCCAACCCAAGTCGTCGGCGAGGATGAAGACGATGTTCAGCCGCTTGTCTGGGTCTCGTGGCGGATTCAAAGGCGAGGCTTCCACGGTGACGCCTTGCGCCGAATCGGTTGCGTCCGCCTCAAAAACTACGCCTTGCACGGCTTCGCCCGCTGCAGTCATTGCGGCTTCCGCGCCATCTTGACCCATCACGCACAACGCCGACGCCCAAGCATCCGCCACCATCGCCGACGGCGCCCGCACCGTTGCCGCGCGTGGTTGAGTTAAGCCCAGTCCAGTTTTTGGATCGATAATATGCGAATAACGTTTGCCGTCGACGACCACGTGTTGATAGCGATCGCCCGAAGTTGCCAAGGCTTCATTGACCAGAGTGAGCGATTGCTGGCCATTCCAAGCACCTTCTGACATTGCCACGGTCCAGCCTTCGCGTTGCGGCGGCGCAACCCCCACCGCGACGTCGCCGCCGCCATCGACTAATTCGGAAGGGACACCATGTTCCCGCAAAGTGCGTAAAGCTTCATCCAGGGCATAGCCCTTGGCAATGCCACCTAAATCTAAGCGCATGCCAGCGCGGGCGAGGCGCACCTTTTGGTCAACTTGGCGTAGCTCCAAGCTGTTCCAACTGGCAGTGCTCAAAGCCGTTTTCAACCGTTCAAGATCGGGCAATTCCTTTTGCTGCAAGCTGCGCCGCCACAAGCGCACGCAGGCGCCTACAGTGATGTCAAAAGCGCCGTTGCTGCGTTTCGAAACTTGATGGGCTTGATTCAGCACATCCCATAAATCGCTGCCGACGGCGATCCAACCACTGGCTTGATCGCGCGCTTGAGCATTTAAGCGGCTCAATTCGCTGTCGGCTTTGTAATCGCTTAGCAGGCTATCCAACTCGCCGATGCGGCCGAACGCAGCGCGACTGGCGGCGTCGGCATGGCTTTGCTCGTTGGCGTAAAGCACGAGCCGAAATTCCGTCCCCATATGAGGTTCAGCGTATTCGAAGCGTTGAAGCTCCTGTTTCGCAGTGGTGGCGGCGTCGGCGCCGAGCAGGGCCGGAATGGTCAGCAGTAGGGCAGTTAGGGTGCCGAGCATAGAGCGTTAGGTTAACGTCTACGGCCGCAGCGGATTCATTGTTCGGTTCGACCGTTACTGAATCCACCCAAGGGGTTATGCTGCACGCTCCATTTGCTGAAATGCCGATGACCATCACCACGATCACCTCCGTCCCTGCGCTGCTGCTGTGCACTGCGCTGATCGCCCACCACCATCCTTTCGCCCAGGAGCCTAGCCATGGCCAACAGGGCGAGGGCGATTCCAAGCAAAACCAGGTCTATCCGGATCCGCCCAAAGGCCAACCGCCCGTTTTATCGGTGAAAAATGCGGTGGCCAAAAAGCCGGAGCAGATGAAGGCTTACACCGACGTCATCCCCGGTTCGGACATCAAATTCGACCTGTTGCCCATTCCTGGCGGCGAGTATTTGATGGGCAGTCCAGCAAGTGAAGACGATCGCAGCAAGGATGAAGGTCCGCAGATTGAAGTCGAGATTGAGCCCTTTTGGATGGGCAAGTTTGAAGTGACCTGGGATGAATACCAGGTCTTCCAATTCAAACTCGACCAGCAAGCGCGCATGAAGGGCGACGCCAAAACCACGCCGCAAGATGCCTGGGCTGACGCCGTTTCGCGACCGACTCCGCCCTACGTGCCGATGGACTTTGGCATGGGCGTCGAAGGCTACCCGGCGGTGTGCATGACCCAGTTCGCCGCCCGTCAGTACTGCAAGTGGCTGAGCCAGAAAACCGGTCGTTTTTACCGCCTGCCGACCGAAGCCGAATGGGAGTATGCCTGCCGCGCGGGCACTACCACTGCCTACAGCTGGGGCGATGACCCCGATGGAATGGACGATTACGCTTGGTACTTTGACAACGCGGATGACCAATACCAGAAGGTCGGCCTCAAGAAGCCCAACCCCTGGGGCCTCTATGACATGCATGGCAACGTCTCCGAGTGGGTGATCGACGGCTACGATAAAAGCTCCTACAAGGGCCTCGCCGAGCAAATTTCCAAGGATCCCGCCGGTAAAGCCTTGGCTTCACCACTAAACTGGCCGGTGAAGCTGTACCCGCGCGTAGTCCGCGGTGGGTCCTGGGATGACGACCCGGACCGGCTGCGTTCTGCTGCACGGCGCCGCTCCTCCAAAGGTTGGAAGGTGCAGGATCCACAGCTGCCGAAGAGCATTTGGTATCTCACCGATGCGTCTTTCGTCGGCTTCCGCATCGTTCGGCCGCTCCAGCAGCCCACCCCCGAGCAAATGGCGAAGTACTGGGAAACTGAGGTCGAAGAGGTCGCAGAAATCCAGGCCAAACAACGCCGCGGCGGTCGCTAAGTCGACCTCGCTCCGGGCTCGCATCTGAAACACAGC
>CAZMDZ010000202.1:0-7442 GCA_964565175.1 uncultured Planctomycetales bacterium | reverse complement strand
CCGACTGCCCAACCGACCACTCAATCGGCCGCCCCACCAACGGCTCAACCGAATGATGGACGCGATGAGCAAGATTGGTACGACCAGCAAGCCAGCCTAGACCTGGTCAAGGCTGGGGAAAGCGCTTTTCACGACCTCTATCACGATCGCGCCGATCGCGTGCTCAGCCACCTGCGCATGCTCGATTCGCTTTCGGCCGACTGGGTTTTGCAACACGCCTACGCTCGCGTTATGAGTCGGCCGCACTTGGCCACCCCCATCCAAGAACGCCTCGCCGCCATGGCGCTTGCTAATACGCACTGCTGGCAGCAATGGCGCAGTCACGTCGACATTGCGCTGCGCTTAGGCGTTTCCACATCCACCCTACGCGAAGATTTAAACGCCGTCGATTGGCTGGACGCCACCACCCGCCAGCGCGCCGAGGAATTGCTGCAGTGACGCAATCGCCGGATTCCACCGCCAGTCCATCGCCGCTGCGCAAAGGCGGTTTCTGGGCACTGATGGCCACCCAAGGCTTTACGGTGCTCAATGACAACCTGTTCAAACAGGTCGTGCTTTTGCTCGCGGTCAACGTGCAACTTAGCCGCCCCGACGATGGCTTTTGCAACGACTTGCAAGCCTGCACCGGCCTGCTGTTTGCGATCCCCTTTTTATTGTTCGGCACCCTGGCTGGTGATTTAGCAGATCGCTATTCCAAACGACGCATGGTGCTCATTGCCAAGTCGCTTGAAGTCGTCGTCATGCTGCTGGCGGCGCTGGCTTTTGCCTTGGATAGCTTTGTTGGCTTGGCCGTCGTGCTGTTTTTGATGGGCACTCAAAGCGCCTTGCTTGGCCCAGCGAAGTATGGCGCGCTGGTAGAAATACTGCCGCGCAACTACCTCGGTCGCGGCAACGGCATCATGCAAGCAGTGGTCCTTGGCTCGATCCTGCTAGGCATGGGATCGGCCGGCTATCTCAAAGACCAATTCCAAGATCAGCTGTGGATGCTGGGTTTAGGTTACGCCGTCATCGGCGCGATTGGCCTCGCTTTGGCGTGGTGGATTCCAGCCCTTCCCGCGGCGGATAGCCAGCGAATCATCCGCTCCAATCCACTTGCGCCGCTAAGAAAAAGCATCGCCATGTGCAGCAAGGTGCGCGGCCTTTCTGAAGCCATTGTTGGCCACGCGCTTTACTGGTTGATCGGCGCTTCGCTAGTCTTCGCCTGGAATGAGATGGGCCAATCCGTGCTGGGAGTTCCCGAATCGGTTTGGACAGCAAAACTGGCGACGCTTTCCATTTCCACTGCACTGGGCTGCCTGCTCGCCGGTCGTTTATGCCGCGAATCCATTTCCATCCGTCTGCCGCAAATTGGCGGTTTCGGCATGGCCGCTTGTTTCCTCGCCGTCGCCCTAGGACCCTATCAAGCAGACTTCATTTGGCTGTGTCTGGTCGGCGGAAGTTTCTTCGCTGGTTTTTACATCATCCCACTTCGAACTCTGGTGCAACGCCTACCTGACCGCGCCCACACCGGTCGCGCCCTAGGCTTCAGTCAGTTCAGCGATTGGACCGGCATCGTCCTTGCGTCGCTGCTCAAAGCAGGCTTAACCTCCGCTGGCTACAACGCGGTCGAGGTGTTCTGGGTATTCGCCGCGGTGATGGCTTTCGGCACCTTGTGGGTCAGTCGCCGCCTTCACGCTGCGATTGGCACATCCAACTAGCCTGCAGTGCGCCGAAAGCCCTCGGCCCGAATGCCCTCGGCCCGAATGCTCGAACCTGAGCGGTGGTCCAACTATTGAGCTTTCAGCGGTTCAATTCGCACCCAAAATTTCGACGGTGAAAAGCTGTCGGTCGCTTCGGCGCGCAGCAAAACCCGACGCCCTTTTTGCGGCTGCCATTTGCCCACCGCAAAGTCATCCAATCGCACCTGCTTGCCATCCCAAATCAGCGACTGGCGCACGCCGGTATAGAGAAAGACTCCGTCGAAAGTTTTATTGCCCGACTGGATCGACCAAGAATTTTTCGTTCGCGTCATTTCGACGTCTTCCCAAACCGAAAAGCGCTGCGGCGGTTGATGGCCGCTGGGGATTAGCCATTCCATTCCCCAACCGCTCAGCTTCCATTTTCGACTCTCCAGCGGCCATGTGCGCAACCACGACGGATCCCACGCTGGTTGATCCCACTTGATCAGCAAAGCACCGCCGACCACCTCAAATTGAGCACCGATCAATTCCGCCGCGAGTTCCTGCTTCAACTGCTCCAACGGTTCCGACGCTGCAGGCACCGCTTGCACCACATCTTGTGCGCCGCCGCCATTGGCCGAGACTGGTTCCGTTGGCATCGGCCCTTGCAGGGCGTCGGCGTGACGCGAGGCGATGATTGTTTCCCACTCCTTGGCCCAGAAGTATGGATCGGCTTGCGGTGGCCACTCCTGCACCGCCAACTCAGTCATGCGCTTGACCGACAAATCATTGCCCTGGCACCAAAGCACCTGAGCTTCAATCCACATGCGCGAGCGCGATGGCATGGTAAAAACTTCCCCCAAACGGCGGGCGTCGAGATCAAGTAGATCCACAATTCGACGCTCCCCTGGACCGGTTTCAATTTGCCATTGCACCGCGCCGTCGGCGTCGAGCAACATGCGCACTCGGCCCTTCAGGTCACGCCCCGGCATCGGCAATTCAATGATTGCGCCGAGCTGACCTTCGAGCAACTGATCCAACTGCAACTGCGCTTCTTTCAACTGCTCCAAGCGCCACGACTCACGCTGGGCTGGCATCGAAAACGACAGCAACCGCGCATCGAGTTGCGCCCACACTTGCACCGCCGCGTTCAAATGACCCTTTTCCAAATGCTCATTCACCTGCGGCCGCAACACCGGCACCAACTCCCGCGCCCGCGCCGTCCACGCCTGCCGATTTTGACGATCCAAAGTCAGCAAATGACTGCGTAACAGCACCAACGGATCGTCGTCGCCGGGAAACATCGGCAATTGCTTGGCTCGCGGCACTCGCGCATAAAGTTGCTGCTCGGCTTGCTGACTCCACCGCTTGCCGTCAAAGCTGCCGCCTTGAATTTGAGCGCTGCCCTTTTCTGCCTGTGCTTGCAGCACCTCGGCGACGTCGATGTAGATCTCGCCGGTCAAACTCTGCAGCCGTTGCTGACCGCGCTGCACTTCATTGCGCCGTAACTGCTCAAAAAAGTCTGCCTCGGCTTCGTTGGGAAAATCCGCTTGCTCGAAGTGGCCCAGCGCTTGCCACGCCATTCGATAGGCACCTTCTTGGAATGCATTGCGATGCCGATCCAAGTACGGTGCCGCCCAAGATTGGAATAAGTGACGCTGCGAAACGGCGTCGAAATTTGCGCCCGGCGTGGCGACCCGATTGCCCTCGCCTTCGCCCACGCCCGCTTGCGGAGATTGCACCTCAACGGTGTTGTCCTCCACAGTCGGATTCAGCCAGCCCATCTTCGACACCAAGCCATAAGCGCCCAGGGCGAGCAACGGCACCGCGACCAAACTCACCGCCACACGCCGCCGTTTCTTGCGCTTAAACCGAGTCATTAAGTGGGGCTGCAAACCGAGCAAAACCCGCCCTAAGTCGCCGCCCAGGTCGCGCGCACGCTCATACCTGCGTTGCGGGTCTTTGGCCATCGCCGTCGCCAACACCTTGAGCAAGGGTTCCGGCAATTCCTTTGGCAAGGGCTCCGGATCAACGTGCAAGACGCGGTGAATGACTTCGCCAACACCCTTGCCCAAAAAAGGCGGTTTGCCGGATAACGCATGGTGCAAAGTTGCACCCAATGAATAAACATCAGCCTCAGGGCCGACGCCGCTCGGGTCCCGCGTTTGCTCGGGACTCATGTACGCCGGAGAACCCAGCGCAGCACCCTGGCGAGTCAATTCAGGGTCGGTGTCTCGCCGCACCAAACCAAGGTCGGCAAGAATCGCTCCGCGATCATGATCCAACAGCACGTTATGCGGTTTGACGTCGCGGTGCAGCGCGCCGCTTTTATGTAGCTTGTCCAATGCGCGCGAAATCTGCACGCCAAAGCGCGCCGCCTGCTCCCAACGTAAGGGGCGATCGCTGACCGCATCCTTCAGCGTTGGACCGGTCACAAACTCGAGCAACAATCCAGGACGATCATCGACGTTGAGCGCGCCGTAACCCTGCACCAAGTTCGGGTGACGCCAGTCTTCCAACAATTGCACTTCGCGTTCGAAACGTGCCACAACCCGTGGGTCCCGAGCGGCGCTTGCTCGCAACAATTTCAAGGCAAAGCGCTCCCCACTTTGATGCTGAACCAAAAACACCTCGCTCAGCATCGAGCGTCCGAGTACACGAACGAACTCGTATTCGGGGGGAAGATTCGGCTGACTCAATCGGTCTCCTGATCTACGCCGTACTTGTCCAGTTTACGCAATAAAGCAAAACGCGAAATTCCTAGCGATTTTGCCGCCTGCGAGCGATTGCCGCGATGCTCTTGCAAGGCTTTGGTGATGGCGGAAGTTTCTAGAGCCGTCACCCGATCAGGCAGTGACAAACCGCTGTCTTCGAGCAAGTCCACCGCCGCCTTTTTGTCTTCGGCCAAAATCTCGGGGGCCAAATCATCGACATCAACCACACCTTCCCCCATCAAGGTCAGGCGCCGGATTTCATTGCGCAATTGACGCACGTTGCCAGGCCAGGAAAAGTCTTGCAGCTTGGCAGCAGCACCCTCACTTAAATCGCGACGCAAACAACCTTGCTCGGCGGCTTCGGCAGCAAAAAAGTGATTGGCCAATAATTCCAAGTCGCCAGTGCGGTTGCGCAAGGGCGGGCATTCCAGCTGAACTACACGCAATCGGTAATAAAGGTCTTCGCGGAATTTCCCTTCGGCGACGGCTTCGGTGAGATCGACGTGGGTGGCGGCAATGACGCGGACGTCGACCTTGCGCATGTCGTCGGAACCTAGGCGACGAATTTCGCCTTCTTGCAAAACGCGCAACAAGCGGGTTTGCATCGCCTCGGACATTTCCCCGACCTCATCCAAAAACAAAGTGCCGCCGTCGGCTTCTTCAAAGCGACCCGCGCGGTCGCGAGTGGCACCGGTGTACGCTCCTTTGACGTGACCAAACAATTCTGATTCGAGCAAAGTGTCCGGCAAAGCGCCGCAGTTGACGACCACAAATGGCTGTTGGCCGCGTTGACCGTGAAAGTGCAATCCGCGAGCAACCAGTTCTTTGCCGGTGCCGCTTTCGCCGTAGACCAAAACCGCCACGTCGCTTTCGAGGATGCGGCCCATCTTGGTGAACAGCTCCTGCATCGCTGGCGCAGCGCCGAGCAAACCAGTGAACTGAGTGTCACCTATCGTCTGCGAACTGGCCAATTCATCCTTTTGCGTGGTCACGCGGCGGCCGAGTTCAGACTGCAGTTGCGAAAGACGGCGCTTCAAGTTGCTCTTTTGCCGGCCCTCAATCGCCGAGCCCAAATAAACGGCAGCGATATCGGCCAAGCCAGAGAGTAGGTCGATGGTTTCTTGATCGAAAGCGGCGCCTTGCATGCGGTGATCGACCACCACCAAGCCAATCGCCCGCCCATGATGAATCAACGGGATTGCCAGCAGCGAGCGCAGGCCGAGGTCGGCAATCGAAGCCACTCCGGCGAAGTCGCCATCGGAAGCCGCATCTTGGATCAGCAAAGGCTCAGAAAGGTGGACCGCTTTTTCCAGCAAGGTCTGCGAGATTTTGCTTTCCGGCGAGGGCACCACCTCACGGGCAAAGTTCCGCCCCAGTGCGAAAACGGTTTTTTGCTTTTCGAGCAGGAACAGAAAACCGCGTTCGGCTCGAGTCACGGCAACCGCCGAATCAATCACGGTCGGCGCCATCCGCTCGATTTTGTCCTCGCTGCATAATGCGCGCGCCATGCCGAGCAAGGTGCGCAACACCCGCTGCCCAGGGGCATCCTGACGAACCACCGTCGACTCAGCGGCGGCCAATTTGGAGTGAAAATCCCCCTCCAGGCGCAACTGGGTGCTGCCAATGCGCACCACTTCACCCGGACACAGCTGGTGGCGATCAATCTTGTCGCCATCCACCCAAGTGCCGTTGGCTGAGTCTAAATCGACCAGGAAGACGTCGGTGCCTAGGCGCTCAAGCCGACAATGCTCGCGCGAGGACAGTGGGTCCTCCAATCTCAGTCCACAGTCTCGCCCACGGCCAATCAATACGGTATCGGCTTCCAGGCGCACGACTCGTTGGATATGATCCCGCTCAACAATGATATCCAGGGGTTCTGCCATCGTCCCCAGGATAACCGTCTACGCCCATGGCCGTTACGCGAAACCTAGAAGACCCGCCCTGGTGGGCAAAGGGCCTGCCCTTCCAGTGCCGACAATCCGGCCGCTGCTGCCATCGGCGCGGCGATATTGGCTATGTCTATGTGAATTACCAAGAGCGAAAGAGGTTGGCAGCGCACCTTGAAATGTCGGTTGAGGCCTTCACCATCGAATTCACGGTTTCAGAGGACGACGGCGCCCGGGTGCTGCGCTTCGACGACGAACGCTGCGCCTTCCTCGATCAGAAGTCGTGCACCGTGCACCAAGCCAAGCCAATCCAATGCCGGACGTGGCCGTTTTGGCAGGAAACGTTGGCCAGCGAAGCGAGCTATCAGGAGTTGGTGCGCGAGATGTGCCCCGGCAGTTTGGATGGACCCCTCGTGCCAGCCGACAAAATTCGTCGGCAAATGGAAGAGACTGAAGAAGCACTGTGGGAAGTCTAAATTTGGAAGTTACAATACGTGGTCAGTCATGTCGGAAAACCCCAATGAGTACGCACTTCAGGTCATCGGCCTGAACAAGTTTTACGACCGCAGCCAGGCGCTGAAGGACGTGACGTTGTCCTTTTTCACTGGTGCCAAAATTGGCGTCATCGGTGCCAATGGTTCGGGCAAAACTACCTTGCTTCGCATCCTCGCCGGTGAGGACCTGGATTTTGAAGGCCGCCGGATTCAGATGAAAGATCTGTCGCTGGGCTACGTGTCCCAGGAACCGGAATTGGATGCGGATAAAACGGTCAAAGAAGTCCTCGACGACGCCGTCGCCCACGTTCACGCGATTATCGATCGCTACAACGAGGTGTGCATGTTGATGGGCGAGGTCGAAGGCGATGAGCTGGAAAAGCTGTCGGCTGAATTCGAGCACCTTCAGCTGGAGATTGACACCCACAACATGTGGGAAGTCGACCGCCTGCTCGAGGTCGCCGCTGGCGCCCTGGACCTGCCGCCGATGGAGCGCAAATGCGGCGTTTTGTCGGGCGGTGAAGCGCGTCGCGTGGCGTTGTGCAAGACGCTGATCGAAACGCCGGACATCCTGCTGTTGGATGAACCGACCAACCACTTGGATGCCAACACCACTGCTTGGCTGGAACACCACCTAGCCAGCTATGCAGGCTTGGTCATTGTCATCACTCACGACCGTTATTTCCTCGA
>CAZMDZ010000201.1:0-7465 GCA_964565175.1 uncultured Planctomycetales bacterium | reverse complement strand
AGGGCTGCAAGGTAGCAGCCCGATGAATCTGGGGGAAAACTTGGTTGGATCCTGTCAGCTAGGAAAATGGATTCCGTTATCAACGGGAACCCTCCTTTACTCCCAGTCAAACCATGCTACGCACTCTCCTCGCTAAGGCTCTTTTCTTGTCGCTACTTACGGCCCCTGTTGCGGGGCAGATGAGCGGCGAAACCGTGACCGCCCAATGGCGCTACTCCGACTTTGGAACGGTCTTAGAATCCCATGATGTCGTCGTTGGCGGCGGCGTCGAACTCCCGGCAGGCTCGATCTTCAACGACAGCAAATTCGACATCGATCTAGGCGATGATTGGATCGAATTCCGATTCAATGCCACCTCGAACTGGAGCGCCACTGCCTTCAATGGCTGGCACTTCCGCGACACCAATGGCACCTTGCCGGTCATTACGAATTACTACGTCGAGTCGGCAAGCGCTGGCGTCACCAATCTCGCAGGTGTGACTCCAGGGTGGAACGATGATGAATTCTGGTGCAACTTCAGCGGCATGAGCGTCGCTGGCGGCGGTGAATTCGTTCGGCTAAAAGTGGAATTTGGCACTGGCCTGGATCTGTCGGTCTCCAACTTTTACGCCGGCCAAACTGCGACCATCGGCGTCACCGGTGCGACGGATGGTGGCTCGGTTGGAATTGCATACTCGCTTGCAGGGCCAGGCCCATCCACTGTGAATACCGGTGCCTGCGGCCTGGTAACTGTGGATCTGAGCTACCCGATCAACTTGCTCGGCTTCTACGTTGCAACTGGCGGCCAAGTGAACGTCAGCGTGAACTTGCCTCCTGGTGGAGTGGGTCGCAACGTTTGGCTGCAAGCGATGGACATGACCACCTGCGAGCTGAGTAACGGCTTAGCCGAGACTATTCTCTGATTGCTCGTCGAGCGAATCAGATGGAGTCCGTCGGTCTCGCCGTCGCCTTGACCGGGCGACGGCGTCACTGGGGTGGCTATCCCTTGGCGGATTGCGCATCAGCGACCCGTGGTAGAAAACAAAAGCGATGGGCGCCAGAAAGAACATGAATAAAAAGGCGGCGATCCAGCCAAGCCGAGCAGGATCACGCCGGGCATGCCGCCGAAGGAGTAAAGAATGTTGCCAGGGAAAATTTGAGAGAGTGGCGTAGCCGGTTATTAGGGTTTCGCGGGATGGAGTTTCATGCCGAATAGCGGACGCAGTGGAGTGATGCGACGAATGATGATTTCGTAAATTGCGAAGCAGATCACCAAGGTGAAAAACAACACCAGTACGAGCTTGATCGAGGGTGGGAAGACCGTCGGTAGGATGAAATTGGCGACGGCGTTTTGAACCGGCAAATGCAAGATGTAGACCGGAAAGACTGCTTGGTTGAGGTAGGCCAGTCGCGGCGAAGGGTCGCGTAGGTAGCGTGAGCCGATGCCCAGCCACGCCAAGATCCAACACATGGTCTCTAAACCGTAACGCGAATTGGCCCATTCTTTGGTTGCCTCTCCTTCGCCCTCGCTCATGAACACGCGGATCACGTAGAGGCCCACGGCGAACAAAAAGAAGGGAAAGCGCATGAACTCTAGCGACTTCCAAAAGCGATTCCCCATTGCCGCGAAAGTGAAGCCGAGGAAAAAGCAAACCATGCCGATGGCAAAGCCGTGGCCAGTCATTGCGAAGAGTTGAAAAGTGACTGGGTCCATCGCCCAGGCTTCGAGCATGACCGGAACAGCGAAGAGCAGCAACGCTGGCGGGAACTTGGCGATGGCGCCGCAAAAACGAAACCACAAATTGTTCGGCCGGTGCTTGAGGAAGGAAAGTACCGGCAGCAGCAGAATCACGTAGGCGAAAATGTTGACCAAAAACCACAGATGGCCGACGTTGGGCACATAACTCAAATCGCGCCAATAATAAAGTTGTGCGGCCAGCACCGTTAACGGACACAGCAAGGCGTAACCGACGCCAAGTGGAATCAGCAGTCGAATCGAGCGCTCGCGGATCAGTTCACGCCAGTTGCGGCGGGCCATCGCAAACCAAACCCCCATGCCGGAAATGACAAACAAAATGGGAATGCGCCAAACATTGAGAATTTCAAGTGCTGGCCAAATTTCCGACAGCGAATCTGGAGATTGCACAAAGCCAATCCAAATCCCCCACGACTGAAACGAGATCCCAATGTGATAAAGGATGAGAAGAAATAATGCACCGACACGCAACCGGTCGATGTCGTGCCGACGAGTTCCGGGGACTGGACTGATCATCCTTCTTCGGCAGCCACTCGTAATACTGCAGCGATTCCTTCGCGAGATTCACGAATGTAATCCAGGTCAAGTTCAATGCGCATCAAGCGCCCCATAAACTTGTAAAGACCTTCAATCTTGGGTGACCACCCACTTTCGACAACTTGCAAAGCAGTAAAACCCATTTTGTTTTTTGCTTCAAGATTGGCACCAGCATGAACCAACATGCGGACGATTTCTTCGTGACCAAAAAACGCAGCAACGATCAGCGGGGTGGCGCCGTCGGCATTGCGAGCTTCAATATTGGCACCGCCTTCGACAAAAGCCCTGGCTGCGTCGGCATGCCCACGGGCAATGGCGGAGTTCAGAGGAGCCAAACCGGAGCGCTTGTTGGGCTCGTCGAGGTTGGTCCCCGCTTCCACGTGCTGCCGTACCAATCCGGCTTCCCCGTTAACCGCGGCAGTCCAAATATCGACCACCGGCCGGGTGGGCCGGCAGCAGGCGGAAAGGGTCGCCAACAGGATCAGGAGCAGGATTTGCCTCATAGCACCCCGTCTATGGTAGCCGGGTGCCATTGACTGGGAAGGAAATGGTCTCGACGGATCAGTCTTTTACGAACTCGAAGGCGCCGTTGGGGAGCAGATACAGAATCAACATGCGCCCATCGGTAACGGTTGGGATATGCACCGAGCCGGGGCCGTAAACCACCCATCCTTCGGGTTGGCCATCGAAACGCGGCTCCCCTTCCATCGCAATGCACAAATCGATTTCGCCATCTGGGTGGCGGTGTTTGGGACCGGGGCCGTTCATGTAAACGCAGTCGGAGCTGAAATTCAGCGTGGCTTCCGACGGCTTGAACACGCGCGAGAATCGCAGCGGGTCCTCGCCTTTGTTGCAGAGCTGGCCGGCTTCCAGTTCGGCGATCAACTGCGCTTTGAGCTCTTGGATTTCCTCGCTCGCGTAAGGGTATTCGCGCTCCAGCGCATCGCGAGCGGCGGCTGGTTCGTTTAGGTCCAGAGTCTGGATGAAGCGGAGCAGTGGAGTGAGGGAGTCGAGTTTCATCCAGATTAGTTCGCTTGGATTCGTTTGGATTCGGTGCGCGGTGCGCGGTCTAGACCTCGAATGTTAACCGCATGATCGGGCGCGTGGCGGAGCGACGAGCGACTTCGGTGAAACCCGCGCGGCTGAAGGCTTTCGGGATGCCAGTCCAGGCGAAGGCGGCAGGGATGTCTTTGCCGGTTTTGGGTTCAACCGGGTAGCCTTCGATGAGGGTGGCGCCCTGACTGCGTGCGTGTTCAGCGGCCGCAAGCAGCAACGCCGACGAAACCCCTTGCTTGCGGTGAGACTTGTGAATGAACAAACAGCTCACCGACCACACTGGTTGGTCGTCGACGGGTTTCAAGATGCGTGATCGTTCCAGGGACGAGTAAGTTTCGCGCGGTGCCAACGCACACCAACCAATGGGCCGCCCCTTGGCAAAAGCAAGCACGCCGGGCATCTCACCGCTTTGAACGATCGCCTTCATCGCCTTTTTATTGCCATCGCCCTTTTGGGCTTCGAATTCCTTGCGCGTCAAACGCCACAACATGCACCAGCAACCACCGCAGGCCCCGCGCTCGCCGAAGAGTTTTTCAAACTGCGGCCAGAGGTCGGGGGTGAGTGGTTGGAAGCTGAGCTCCATGGACAGAACGGTTTAGCGAGTGGCGATTGAAATTTATTGAACTGGAAATTGCACCACTGATCCGGCAGGCAAAGTGACGTGATCGACATGACCGGTGGCGAGCGGGCGCTCGAGTATGCAGTGCACGTGAGTCGTCGAACCCATGTGAGTGAACACCCGTTCGTCGTGCTTGGAGTAAAAGCCGATGATCTTTGCATCTACGCTTCCAGCTTGAACTTGGATTGAGGCTGCGAGGTGATCCTGGTGAGAGGTGCCGCCTTCTTTCAGCTTGGAGCCGTCGATGATGTGGTACTGCAAATCATCAACGCGCCCTTCCATCCGAAAAGGAAAGCGCTGCTCCAAATCCATGCCGACGGATTCCGCCAGCGCACCGATTTGTTGGTCAAGCTGGGCGAAGGGAATGCTGCGAGTGGTGGTGACCGAAATCCAGTCGCTGGCAGTTGCGGTAACCAAAAGTGTTGCACCCTCAACGGTACTGGTTGGGGCAATCGAACGACCCGTTTCGCCCTTGGGATAGGACAGATAGAGCTGGCCATCGTAGGCAGTGACCTCGCCAGCCAAATCCGCCAGCGCGCCGACAGCGTAAAGGTTGGGGTGCTTGTTCAACCCCGCTAAATTGACCATCGACTGAGTTTGGCCTTGATGGAACATGGCCCTCAAAGCGCCGTAGACCTGGACGTCGGATTTCCACTGGCTAGCAGTGACAGGGGGCCAGTCAGTGGGCGCCTCCGTTTCTTCGGACGCTCCGGCGCAGCTAACGAGCAAGATGGCTGGGAGGAGGAAATTTTTCATCATTACTTAGGAAGGCCCCAAACAGCGAGTTCATTGCCACAGGGATCGCAGAACTGGAACCGTCGCCCTCCGGGAAAGTCAAAAATCGGTGCCGTGATCGTACCGCCTGCCGCTCCCATCTGCACTTGCGACTGCTCCAAGTCTTTGGAGTAAAGAATCACCAGCGGTCCGCCCTGCGCGACAGTTTCCATCAGCCGCAGTCCACCAACTTCCTGCCCCTCGACCCCCGGCTTGCGAATGCCAACGTACTCCGGCACGTAATCGATAAATTCCCAACCAAAGGCCGCTGCATAAAACTGCTTGGCCGCCTCCATGTCGGTGACGTTGAATTCGATGTAATCAATCTGATGGTGCAGGTGCGCGGGCTCGCTCATGGACCAATTCTAAACATTTTTGGATTTCGATTCCGGCACTGAAATTGCGCCGTCGTCATACCAGTCATTCGAAACGAAATCTCCCACAATGTGTTCGTCGCCCTCGACACTTTCCTCCCCCACCTTCGGCTTGCGAAAGCTGCTGGCGCGTTGGATGTCCAGCACGTAAAGACCGTCTGGACGGCGGAGGATCGAAATCGGTTCCATGGGTGATTTACTTGCTTGTGCGATACGCTAAAACTTTGCACTTGCGGCAGGTGACTTCTTCCGGCACCTCGGTCGTCATGTCTTCCATTTCCGCACGATGGGCGGCTTCGCGATCACGCGGATTGCAGGCGACCATGCCGTCGGCGTTGAGGAAATGACGGTCGCGGTCGGGCCGATTTTTTCGTTTCCAGTTAGTGGCCACTTTGTTTGAGCAGTCGGAGTTTTTGGAAAATCACCGCGTGGGTGAATATTGCATGGCTGACGAGCAGAGCGGGCAGCAGCACGTATGGGAAATGCAGCACCCAGCTATTGATTTGGTGCGGGGCGTCGCCGAAGTGCATGAACATCGGCGAGCTGGAGACGGCGATGAACGCAATCACGGCTAAGCATAAACTCCCCCACAGATTCCACAGCTTGACCCAGCGTAGATTAAGTCGTGGGTTGACGATCATGGCGACGCCAAGAACCAGTGCGCTAACGCCGGTGACGATGTCGTAGTTGAATCCGCTGAAGCTGAGCTGCTCGGGCATGATGCCGGCGTCGGCGGCGTGGTTCATGACCAGTTCCAAAGGCAGGCGGAAGGCTTGGATGAGTACGAGGAGTTGCAGCGGGATGGCGTCAGCGGCGGTGCGGCCGACCCGGGTGCGGGACAGCGCGATTGGGCCGAAGAAGAACACCAATGCAGCCGAGGCAAATGGCGGCGGAACGGATTCAAAATCGGTCAACAAACCCTGGTGCGCCGCCATTGCAGCGCCACCGCCGACGACCAAAGCCCACGCGGCATAGCCCGCCGCCAATCGCGGCTTGAACACGCCAAAGACCACAACGGTGAGCACGGTCACCGCAATCGAAAGCAAAAGAATGCCGTAGTAAACAAGGGGGTCAAAGGTCATGACGCCCTTCTGTTTTACTCTCGCGGATGCAGCGTTGAGATCTGCGGTGGCATGTTGCGCCGCCTAAGCGTCAACCAAATGTTGGTGAATGAACTCGGCCCCGCCGTGCTCAAGGGAGTCGCACTGCAGTTTCTCGTAGGCGTCGGTTTCCTTCATGGACGAAAACCTGCCCCTAGATCCGGTCCAGCTGATTCAAGGTGCGCGATCCACCAGCCTCACCAGTGTTGACGGTCTCCGCAGGCTCAAACAGCAGCACATGCACTTCCTCCTCGGCGGCGGGCAAATGCTCCACTCCGCGCGGCACGATGAGGAATTCACCCTGGTGGACGATTTCGATGCGGTCGCGGAAATGCATGTTCAAGGTTCCGCTAAGAACCAAGAACATCTCGTCTTCGTTTTCGTGGCTGTGCCAGACAAACTCACCCTGCAACTTGGCCAGCCGCACGTGCTGGCCATTGAGCTCACCGACAATTTTCGGATTCCACTGCTCGGTGAACGAGTCGAGTTTCTGCTGCAAGTTGACGACGCTAGTCATGCGCCGATTATGGCATGATGATCAAGCTGTCGTAAATGGAACTGATTACCGGCATTCCTCCGGCTGGTTCGGCGATGGTTGCGAGGTAAAAGACGCTGCCAATCATCGCGCTGGGAAGATCAGCAGGGATCGTCAACAAGCCGGTCGCGGCCCCGCGGGCATCTAGAATTCCGTGCATACCAGACTGCGCCACTGGGTAAATTCCCAGGTAGGAATTGATCGTGTATGAATCCTGAGTGAGTGGGATGGACACGCCATAAACCGTTGGTCCAGTTCCGCTTGCGGAAAGCAATGTTTTGTAAACCAAACCTTCGAATTGAGGAGAGAAGGCGACTTCAGTTGAGATCACGCCGCCGCTGGCCGCGCTAACGGTGTTGGAACTAAGGGAAAAATTCTCAACCGCCATGGCCGCGATAACTTCGCCGGTTGAGGTTCCAGCTAGCCCAGCATCGGCGGACCCAGCAACCCAATCTGGAGTGCCGTCTAAATTCAGATCACTACCGGCGAAAAGAGTTTGACCAAAGTGATTGCCGGTCCATTCGCTGAGCAAGGATTGGTCACTACCGGAATAGACTTGGATGCGAGAGGATGAATCGTTTGAACTCAAGGAACTGATGACGGCATCGTCGAAGCCGTCGTGATTGACATCGCCAGCACCGGCCACGGCCACCCCAAATCGATCGCCGGAAATGACTCCATCCCAACGATGAATCAGCGAAAAGGTGATCCCTGAATAGATGGAGACACGACCTA
>CAZMDZ010000200.1:3719-7517 GCA_964565175.1 uncultured Planctomycetales bacterium | reverse complement strand
ATCAGCGGGGCGACCACCGACGGCCACTCGCCCGCGAGGTAGTATGGGTCTTGACCGGTTACTTTGAGCGGAACACCGTAAGATTTGCTGCTATCCGGGCTACCGGTCATGGCCTGAGACATACTATTGTCACGCCAAGTATAGGTGTTATCAAAGGTTGGCCATGGCGAGTAAACCGCGCCAGATTCGGCGACAAAGGTATTCGAACCGATGACGTCGTAGCTGGTATCAAAGACAACTTCTTCGTCGGTGTAGTACGGATCCACTCCGAATCCAAGAATGTTGTCATCGAAGTTGGCGTTTCGCTTCAGGCCCGATTTGGGGTAATCCGGATAGCCGGTCGCCGTATCGATGTAGTCGTCTGGGTAGCGGTTACAGTGGGCAAGAGCGATGGAATAACGCGGGAAGAAATCATCCAGCACCAAGCCATTGAAAGGCGACCAGTTCAGGCCTTCCACATCAAGGTTGTATTCCGACGGCGCTTTGACACCAAAGCCCATGTGGTGATAGCCGTAAACTCCAACCAAAACCGCGCCACCCGGCGTGAGCGGAGTAGACAAGCCGGACTGGGACCAAGCAGCACGCTGGCCAATCCACTGGTTGGCATTCGGATCTGCCTGGCGAGAGTAGCGAATCAGATCGCGACCCTTAATTTTGCCAACATCGTTGAGGTGAATGTACTGGCCAGCGTACTCGGGCAGGCCGTCACCGTTTTCATCAACGCCGTTAAAACGCAGGGTGAAGTACTTATCTCCGGGAATGGTACCCGAGAGAGTCATTGCCGCTTGACCAACGGCACCGGCCACGAAGTCGGTGAAGCCGATTGGGTTTCCGGCTAGGTCAAGTACCCCGTTTAAACCATCGCGCAAGGCCAAACCGAATCGCAGGTCGGATCCGTCATCGAATGAATCCGTGAAACCAGCGGAGGGAGCGACAACAAAGTCCCTTGAATCTGCGGTGGTTGAAATTGGACCGAAGATCAATCTGCCCGAACCACTTTCATCAGCAGGCGTATCGAGATCATCCTCGGAGTAGCCCGGAAGCCCATCAATGAACTCCCCGACTCGGGAGAAATCTTTGTCGAAGCCACTATGGTCCTGCCAAGGTGTGACCTGATTGTTGTAAGAGTGCACCACCATCGAACCAAGCGACAAGACAGTCGAAGGGTCAATTGGCTCACTAAAGCGCAGGCTCACCGTTGCGAAAGGATCCACACCTGTTGCAGGAAGGGTGGTTGGCTCTGGATCAAAACGGACCCAGCACCATTGCAACGCTTCATCAGCAGCGCGGTAAATTGTGGTGATGTCCCCATCAATCGGGTTGGAAGTGAAATCACCGTTGCTCACGGTGCCATCAATCACACTGCATTGAACTTGGACAGCGTTGATATCCGAACTATCCAGGATCCCACTCACCAGCAGGACACCGGTGGGAGTCTGCAGGACATCGCCAACCTTTGCCGAGATGGCGCGACAACCGTCAGCTTGAATGCGGTAGGTCACCGCTTTGAGCTGACCAGAGTCAGCAATGCTGTAGATATCTGCTTTCAAATCGGCCTGCAATTCCGGACGCTGGTTGTCATTCATGAAGCCGTTTGCAGGATCATCCGCGTTGCCCGTTCGGAACACCCGGATGACGATATCCTTCAAGCCTTCCGAATACTCGGTTGGATCGGTAGCCGTGACTCCCAAAGTGCGAGTTCCGGCCTTGTTGGTGAGGACTTGGGTCTGCCCATACGCCGGTTCGATTTCGGTTGGAATTCGAATGACGGCATTGCCGTTGACCTGATCTGGTGAGGACTCGAAACCAACTCCATTTTCTGGAAGCAGATAACGAGCGGAATCTTGCGGAGTAATGGTCGGATCGATGAAAACAAAACCGCGTGGCTCACCGTCGGAACCTTCGCCCTCTTTGACGATGTAACGCACGTTTGTAATGCGATCATTCACCAAAACTGGCATGGTCAAACGGTTGACCGTTGCGGGATCCAAGTACTCCGAGAACACCAATTGGATCGCCCCATTTCTGGCAACTCGGGTGTAATTGCCATTGGTTTGAAAACCTTCGGCGGTCACTGAGTTCAAGCCCGAGATTGCGCCAGCGTACAAACTACTGAAAGCTGCGCGGACGTTGCCTTGGCTGTCCTTCCAGGCGGTATGAATGGTTAGGATCTCCCGTTGCGTCACCGGGTTCAACGACAAGGTGTACTGCACCCCATCGCTAGCCAAACCTTGGCGGACCATGACGTCCTCTTCGACCGGCAAGCCATCGCCGTCAAAAACATCTACCAGTCGGCCCCAAAATGCGCCTTCTAGCGTGATGGAGGCATAGCCAGAACCGGCACCAGCGGGGCCACCTCCCCCGCCACAGGATGGCAGGAGTACCAAAGCGGCCAACAAGGCAGCTTGAAAGATCTTCCGCAAGATCGGGTTCGTTTGCATGATCAACAACAGGATTCAGTGGATCAGGGAGTAATTGCGTAAGCAATGCCAAGGCCGTCAAGTGTTGCCGGCAGTGACAGATCCGCATTCCCTACAAAGCTGATGCGCAGCTGCAGGTAGCGGTATTGGGCGGAAGCAGTTGCTTCTAAGTCAGTCAGGTCAGTCGTCCAAGCAGTTGGAGTGGAAACACCACCGCTCAACTCGTTGAAGTCGCCGTAGACATCAAAGGAACCGACGGCATCGAGTAGCGGAGAGGTGTTTTCGATCGGGTTGCCTGGGTGGGTCACCGAGAAAGCCCCACGGTATTCCACGTTGATTTCGGTTTCAGGCAGCATGTGCGCCTCGGCAGGCTCGAGCACGATTGCTTGAAGGCCGTCTTCCGGAAGCACACCACCCAGGTCAAACCAGTGGGTGTAAATCCTGGATACGCGAACCACAAAGTCCGCCTGCGCCCAGTAGACATTGTCGTCCATTGGCGGGGTCGGCGAGCCTTGGAACCATCCACCAGTTGGGCGGGTACCGCTGTTGGTGTCGTTATCAGGGATTACCGGGTGATCGCCGTTGGAAGCGTCAATGCCGCCTGCGGAGAACACGCGGAAGGCTGGCAACGGTGAGTTGATAACCAAGTGGTAAACGTTGAACTGGTTGATCGGCTCAATCTTGCCGACGTAGTAGCAACGGAAACGACAGAGCATCGCAGAGGCGATGGATGGAATCTCTTCGGTCGGGAAGGTTCCTGCACCATCGACGTAGGTCGTCGGAGCGCCAATTCCGTCAGTCGAGCCGCCCAAGATGTCTTGAGAAATGGCGGTGTCACGCCAAGTGAAGTTCTCAGTGAAATCTGGCCACGGCATGTAGTTCTGCCCAGACTCGGAGCGGAACTTGTTGATCGAACGGATTGCGTAGCTGTCATCGAAGACAATGGTTTCCAACTGTCCTTGATCCCACCCCAAGATGTTCTCGGTAAAAGGAACCGAAGACTTCAAGCCGGAGTTCGGGTAAACCGCGCGCCCCTGCAAGTCGATCACTTCATCAGGCATGTAACCGGCGTGCGATAGCGCCAAAGAGATGCGTGGAAAGAAGTCGTCGTTTGGACCGGCGAAAGGCGACCAAGCCATGCCTTCGACGTCCATGTTGTATTCCCCTTCGTCGAAGTAGGAACTTTCACTGCCAAAGCCGAAGTCTTGTGGACGGTAAACGTTCATCACGACCGCGCCCATCGGAGTCAGCGGCTCATACACCGGAGTTGGTGCTGGCTGACCACCACCAATAAACTCGTTGCCTGTGTCCGCTGTCCGCGAAAGGCGCGAGATTGGACGGCCGCGAAGCACGCCAGGAGCAGTTGAGTATTGGCCTG
>CAZMDZ010000200.1:0-3709 GCA_964565175.1 uncultured Planctomycetales bacterium | reverse complement strand
GCGAGACCATCACCATCTTCGTCACTGGACCCCCCGCGAAGGGCAAAGTACTTAACCGCTTGGCCATTCGGGTTAAGACAGGTCAGAGCCATGTCCCCGGTCGAGTCAGAGCCAGCGACAAACGAAGTGAAGTTCAACGGGTTGCCCGCCAAATCGCGAATGCCGTCATTGCCGTCACGCAAGCCCAAGGTGTAAGTTGGACTTCCACTGTTGTCTGGATCGACAAAACCGCTGGACGGCTTCAGAGTGAACTGGCGGTTACCGTCTGCGACCTCGACCACGCCGAACATAATTCGGCCGCTAAATTCAGCGTCGCTCATGGTTCCACTGCTATCGACCGGCAAATGGAAGCCGCGCTGCCGATCAAGGAATTCGCCTACAGTTTCGTTGGCGAAATCACCACCTTCGCGGAAGGGGGCGGTTACATCTGGTGCATTTGCACTTACATCGAAAGCACTTAACAACATCGAGTGCATCGACAAAACGGTGCTCGCGTCGATGGCCTCGTCGAAACGAACGGTGATGGTTGCATCAACGTCAACATCTACCGCCGGGAAAGTCCCTGGCGACGGCGAGATGTTCAAGAAGCAAGTTTGGAAACTGGCATCCGTCGCGTCGTAGCGAGTGGTCAGCTGACCACTTGGGTCTGTAGGCAAGGAATCCAACGTCCCCTCGAGCAGATCTGCAACGACGACGTAGGGAGCTGCTGTCTTGTTCACCGTCGAAGTGACGATCAAGATTGCCCCATCGCCAGCCTCAATGACATCACCGATCTTGGCGTAAATGCCATCGCAAACGGTTTCGGTCAAAGAGTAGGTCAGTTGACGGCTATCCCCAGTGAGTGAAGTTACACCACTAAGGGTGACGTCGAAAGAACCGACCAAGTTCGGGCGCGTTTCATCCTTCAGGAAACCTGCAAAAGAATCAGCGCTGTTGCCCGTTCTCATGCTGCGCACGACGTTCACCGATCCATCCGCGTTGCTCGTAGTGGGGTCGATTGTCGTGCCATTGCGAGCATGAATTGCCCGACCAGCCGCCGACTTCAAAACCTCCGGGCGGCCGTCAAAGACATTGACTTCTGTTGGGATTCGTAGCATCAAGTTCGAATCCACCACGTTCACCGAAGCTGGGAAACCACTCGCGTTCTGCGAGAGGCCCAATTCCGAGGATTGCCTACTAGAAATGGTGGGGTCGAAAATGACGTAGCCAATGCCAGTGTCTTCATCGTTCACGGTCAAGTAGCGACCGTCCTGCGGAGTACTGGAACCGGAACCGACCCAAAACTGCACGGTATCGTCGTTCACAGTGTCTTCGTCAACCAAGCTGCTGAAGACCAATCGGACGGCGGCGTTTCGCGGGATCAGGGTGTAGGGCGACGGGCTGCTCGGGCCTTTCAGGGAAACCTCTGGTAGGTTCGCCTGAGCAGATGCCAGCAGCGACTCGTAGCCGTTCGATCCGTCAGCGTACTGAAGAATGGTCAGGGTCTCGGACTCGGTGACGGGGTTGGTTGCCAAGTTGTAATCGGCACCCATCGCCAAATCGGCGCGGATCATGATGTCGGATTCAGTCCGAGTGCCATTTTTGTCGACGATGTCGACCAAACGGCCCCATTCCAAACCAGTCAGAGATAAAGCGCTCTCGTCGCCGCCTCCACCACCGGAGCCGCTTCCGCCTCCAACGACACGGTTATTGCTGAAACAGCCTGGAAGGACGAGCAAACTTGTCACAAACGCGACAAGCCACGCAGATCGGAGAAGTCGAGGACTTAGCACGGGATTCATGGTCATCTGATGCTTAAAGGTCATGGATTGACCTGAGCAGAAATGCCTGGAGGGGGCACCTGCTCTGTAGGGGGCAAATACCGTACCATCGCGGGAACGGAATTCGCTTTATCCTTTATGGGCGTTTCCACCCGAATCGTTCAAATCCGCACAGCGCTTTCACTGGGGTTTGGAATTCGGCAAATGGAGGCCGCCAAAAAGACTTGGGGGGATGAGGGATCAGCCTCCGCCCCAGGTAAAACCTTGCTCGATCGCAGTCTCGCGGTCAGCGAAGGGTCGAAGGTTCTCGGGACGGATTTTGGGGACTTGGGGGGAATGAGCAGGATGGACTCTCCGCGAGGAGCGACAGCCAACATAGTGCGCCTGCAGCGCGTTGTCACAGTAAGCACAGAGAAAAATCCAACGATTGCGCCCCTCCACCCGCCAAGGAGAGCGCAAACCCTCGGCATGGGTAATGCATGCTGGGTTTGGGCATGCCCCCATGCTATGTTCCGGATCGCCCGCCGGAAGCGGTCTAAGTGGCGGCAGGGAATACTGTTCTGAACAGAGAAGAGATAGAAAAACAGCCTGACGAACCAGGGGGCCGCTCCGAGCTTGCTCAAAATATACCGCCCTGGGGTCCCGATCTACCGCAGCGGGGATTTCTTCCCGCCTAGGCAGTGGATGCAGAAATAACGTGTCCTTGAGAACCGGCATCTGCAATTGATGGGGCTTCAGCCCTGGGAATACCCCTGCGCTGCGCTCGCCAGCGCCCCTTTCGTCTTGCAGGCGAGTCAAATAGAGCGCGTCGAGGCTCTCGATAGTCGGCGCATCCCCTTGAAACAAACGACCTTGCACCAATCCTTTGGGTTCCAAAACACGCGCTTGAGCGGAACCAGTCCACTCTTGAAAGAGGTCATGGCTGACCCTGGCCAGCCGATAGCCGTACCTTTCCAAAATCCGGCTTTCGAACCCTGGCTCCCAATCCAGCCCGGGACCGGGCAAGACGACGACCGAGGCCCCCATCATGGTCAGCCCCCACGCCAGGGATCTAGCCGTTCTGCCGTGAAGCAAATCCCCTAGGATTCCGATCACCCGGCCCTCGAATCCGCCCCAATGCTTGTACATGGTGTACAAATCCAGCAAGGTTTGGGTCGGGTGGCCTAGCCGACCATCGCCGCCATTGACCACTGGCACGCCCGCATATTGGGCAGCTAGGCGAGATGCGCCGTCAAAAGGGTGGCGCCAGACCAGCAGGTCAGCATATCCACCGATGACCCGGGCACTGTCCCGCAGCGTCTCTCCCTTTACCCCACTCGAGGTTTTGGGGTCTGCCACAGTGATGACCCCGGCGCCGAGGCGATGAGCAGCGGCCTCGAAAGAAAGTCGGGTTCGCGTACTCGGCTCCTCAAATACAGTGGCAATCACCTTGCCCCGGAGGGCGTCGGCAAATTGCTCGGGGCGACGTTCGACCCGGCGCACCAATTCCAGGAATTCGGTGACGAAGGGCTGGGTAAAGGCCTCCGCCGAATGCAAACCTTCCATCACGGGCAGTAGGTGCATGGCTCTGGGATTTTACCTCTGCGCTAGCTACAAATCACCGGTGGAATTCGCCCCAAAGAGGTGAGCAGCTCGGATTCGAGCATTTGGATGCACCCAAGCCCATCCTTTTCCGCCGAAGCCATGAGCGGCCTCCATGGCAAGAACTCTTGCGGTGGACTCTCGCTGGAGAGTAAATCCTGTTTGTGGCAGACCACGAAATCGTCGCTCGAAATCAAGTCGGCGAGGAGCTCTATTTCCTTGGCGGCGTCGATGGCGGCGAACACCCAGATTACCTTCCAACAGCTGGCAAGCTGAGTTTTGGCATCAAAGATGGCGCGGCGATCCAGCTCTTCGGCACTTGCCCAAATGCCAGCAGTATCGACCAAGGTCGCCTGCCATGTCCCGTG
>CAZMDZ010000199.1:6316-7518 GCA_964565175.1 uncultured Planctomycetales bacterium | reverse complement strand
ACGTTTCGTATTCCCATTCTGGTGACCAACCAGATCACGACGCGGGCCGCGACGCTCTTTCTCACGCTCGCGTCGAGCTTGGTTCTCTTCGTATTCGCGTCTCGACTTGCGCTCAAACTCTTGCGGCGTGCCGTTGTCGTCGGGCCAAACCAAAGGATGGCGCGAAACCCACAAGCACAATCGCTTGGCATCCAAGTTGGTGGGCATCAACAAACGCTTCAACACCAAGGTCGAATAGTGCCCACGATTAATCGTGAAGCGCACGCGCATCTTGCGACCACGTGGATACAACTCGTCTTCCTCGGCTGGCGCTGCACGCAGGTAATCCGGGGAAATCAAAACCGGCCGGTCTTCGCTCATCGGCCGGAAGCCAGGCAGGTCCAAAGCGAGGAATTTCTCATAACGAATGCCCTCGGCTTCCATCACCGCCTGGTACAGACGATTGGCATGATCATCCAAAGTTGCGCCTACACCTGGCAACGGCAAAACCGCGTCGCGCAACTTGAGCTTGGCTTCGATCGGCAACTGACGGAACACCGGCAGCGATCCTTCATCGCAAGGCAACCAACCTAAGTTTTCACCCTCGGCCAAGCGCCGGATCCACAACGACAACGCCCGGTTCCAAAGGTGCGATTGGTAAGCAAACAGATGAATGGTGCGTTCGCTAGTTGAAAAACCAACGCGCATCGCGCCTTCAAAGTCACCGGGGTTGGCTTCCAAGTAAGCGAACAGACTTTGACCGCGGCGGCCTTTGCTGTAACTCGCCAACTCCTTCCAATCGCCCCAACGCTTGCGGATGCCGTACTTGTACTTCTCGACATGGTCCGGCCCATAAGGCGACGGTGCGGCAATCATCGAGCGCACCGCTGTATCAAGATGACCCTTCAAAATGTCACGCACGATGAAGCCTTGCCCGTGGCGCAGACAACCAAAGCGCTGGTCATCAAAATAAGCCGGCATGCCGTCCTTTTTGATTTGCGCCATGTTGTGTCGCAAGCGACGCATGTCATCGCCGCTCATGTCGCGCACCACCACTTCAAAGGCATTCGAAGTGACGTCGCCGGTTTCAAGATGGCGGTCCAACCGGCCGATCTGACGAATGGCCAGCTCCGGCTCATTCAGGCGGACTTCTTCTCCACCTAAAATCGAAACCACCTGACCCGAAACGCCCTCTCGAGCCTTTTGCCCGGTAAAGCAAACCT
>CAZMDZ010000199.1:0-6306 GCA_964565175.1 uncultured Planctomycetales bacterium | reverse complement strand
AGCCGCCTTTGCCATCGACTGCAGCACTTCGCCAGTGGTTAGCCCGCGCTTGGTCACGTTATAAACGCGATAGTCGCCGGACTTCTTCAACAGACCGGTGCCGAATTGCTCGACGACACGGTAATCAGTAGGGACGCGAAGGATTCGCACGTCTAAATTTCTCCATTTTGCTGAGGAGGATCCGCAGATCCTTGGGGTAGTCGGCCTGGACTACGATTTTTTCGCCGGCTGGCGACGTCACCCGGATTTCGCGCGAGTGCAGCGTCAGGCGATCGATTAACGGCCGCTCCGGACGGCCCGTTTTGGGGCGGTAGCCGGATTTCAATTCGGACAACATCATACTCTCTCTGCCGCCGTACAACGGATCAACTGCCAGCGGATATCCTATCGCCGCCATGTGCACGCGGATTTGATGAGTACGGCCGGTTTTGGGGCGGGCTTCGATCAGGCTGTAGCCGCGAAAACGTTGCAGCGGCTCATATTCAGTCAGGGACTCCTTGCCGCCCTTGGCCGCGACCTGCATCCGCGAGCCATCGCGCTGCGCCAGCTCCAACGGAAAGTCGATGACCCCTGGTTCACGCACCTCGCCCAAAACCAAGGCGTGATAGACCTTCTCGACCTTGCGATCGAAAAACTGCTGGCGGTAATAGCGCTCGGCATCCAGGTTCAAGGCGAATAAAATCACCCCGCTGGTGCCTAAATCCAATCGATGCAGCGCGCGCGGCCGCACTTCCAGCAAGCCGTCCTTGCGGGTGTGTTCCTGCGCCCAAGCCAACATCGCACCACTCAAATGAGTGGGATGCTCGCCCCAGCGGCTGGGCTCAACCGGAATGCCGGCCGGTTTCTGCACCGCCAGAAGATCGTCGTCTTGGTAGAGCACGTCGATCTTCATTTTGTGCGCGGCGATGCGCTTGACCGGCAAGTCTTCCAGCTCCGCCTCGAGCAAAATCAGCTGCCCAGCATGCAGACGCGCGCCTGGCTGGACCGGTTGGCCCTCAACGGTAATCAATCCATCCCGAATCAGCCGCCGCAGCGTGCCCTTCGAGACATCAGGCCAGCAAAGGGCAGCGTACTCATCGAGCAGCATGCCGCGATGCTCTTCAGCAACTACGTAAGATTCCACGATTTACTTGCACTCTGCAGGCACTTCCACCGCGCAAAGCTCCGGTAGATTGCGGTATTTGCCATCCCAATCTAGGCCGCAGCCGATCAGGAAAAGGTCTTCTTCGACGAGGAGCACGCAGTCATGTGCCTCGATGTCGGCCACCCGCCGCGCTGGCTTATCCACCAACACCACGCAAATGACCTCTTTGGCCCCCATTTCTTCCAGCAAGTAGCGACGTGCTTCGGTCATGGTGCGGCCGGTGTCCAGGATGTCGTCGACCAGCAAGATGGTGCGGCCTTCGACGTTCACCGGCTCCGGGTGCCAGTCGACTTTGGCCTCGCGTTGCGGCGAAGTGGCGGATCCATAGGTTTGAATGCGCAGAAAATCGAGCACCAAACCCGGATCCAAGCCGCGCACGAGATCGGCGGCGAAAATCATCGCCCCGCCCATGATCGGGATCACGGTGACGTCTTTGCCCGACAGTTGCGGGCGCAAACGCTGGGCCAAGCTGGCCAGCCCACTTTGGACCTGATCCTTGCTCAGCAAAACGCGGCGGTTGTCGGCATTCATGAGTTCAGATTCTATGAGAAATCTTTCCCGATTTTAGGGATGAAATGCCGTTTCACGGGCGATACCAATTATGAAGCCTTGTTCATGCATGATTCGAACACGTTCCCCTCGTGCAGTAACAGGGATTTGTTGCGTCGCATCTGGCTAAACATCCCGACTCCCCTAGCTCGGACGCTTCCCTCCAACTCCTCCTTCCCCTAAGAGTCGCCTCCAGACTCAGCTCTCTCCCGTGATCCAAAAGATCCCCAATAAACCAGCCGTACTACTTGTAGAAGACGACTACGAGCAGGCGGATCTGGTTCAACGCGGCCTCCAGCAATCCGGTTTTCGCGTCGCCGCGGTGCGCGACGTACGTTCGGCCATGCACCGCCTCGCGCTCGAGAACTTTGAGGTCATCGTTTCCGACCTCTCACTTCCCGGCATGAACGGCGACGAATTCCTGCGCCACATCCGCCAAATGGAGCCGGAAATGCCGTTTTTGATGCTGACCGGTTCTCAAGACGTGCAAACGGCGGTGCAATCGATGCACGACGGCGCGGACGAGTACCTAATTAAGCCGGTAACTCCAGGCACCTTGTCGTCGAAGGTGCGCGAAGCGATTGAACGACGTCAGCAGTCGCTGGCGGATTCGCGGCGCTATTTAAGCGCTGATATGAGCCGACTGATTGCGTTTTTGCGCGGGGTTCACGCCATCGTCAACGCGTTGGAAACCAAAGATCAGTACACCAAGGACCATTCGAAGAAGGTCGCTCAAAGTGCGGTGCAAATGGCGCGTTTAGTGCCAGGGATGGGCAAAAGAGAGATCCGCGAGATTCGGATCGGCGCCTTGTTGCATGACATTGGCAAGATTGGCATCCCGCTGACCATTCTGCATAAAAACGGCAAGCTCGACGACGAGGAATGGCAGGAGATCAAGCGCCACCCAGAGTATGGCGTCAACATTTTGAAGCCTTTGGGGCGCTACTACCCGGAAGTGTTGGCCATTGTTCGCCACGAGCATGAACGTTGGGACGGCCGCGGTTATCCTGATGGCTTGTCCGGCACGGATATCCCGCTGGGGTCGCGCATCATCATGATCGCCGACACCTACGACGCGGTGTGCTCGACTCGTCCTTACCGCAAAGCGTTGCCCAAAGAGGCGGCTCTGGAGATCATTCGCGAAGGGGCGGGCACGCAGTTCGACCCGTCGTTGGTGCCGATCTTCGAAGAGGTGCTGCCCGAGCTACCGATGCCGAGGTACTAGCCGGTTGCGGGTTGCCGCCATGCCGGTGGCCCGTAATTCAGAGCTGTGCTTTCGCTGTTGTTAGCTTTTTGTGCGTGGACCGGCGCGTCCGCGATCTCCCCTACTGCCGCATCCATCGAGGAGCTGGCGGGTCACGCGCCCGTTCGAGTAGCGGCTGACACTCACCCCAACTCGGTCTCGCGATTGGAGTTTTTGGTTTCGGACAGCGAAGTCAAACTGAGTTGGCAAATGCAAGCGCGCACCTTGATGGAGGTGCCGCAAGTGAAGTGGGAAGGCCACGATTTATGGGAAGCGAGCGAGGACGAAGCGCGCACCCACTGGCCGGATATCAAGCCGTATTTGGAGCAAGGCTTCACCATTGAAATTGATGGCGAGCCGTGGTTGGTTGAGTTTGATGCTTATGAGTTGCGCGAAGAAGGCTATGCGTTTTATGTTGAGACGGCGTTAGCAGTTGATTCGAAACCAAAGTCGATCTCGCTGGATGTGCAGCACTTCTTTGAAGACGGCAACCGCGACCACATCATGGTCACCGAAGTCATCGGCTTGACCGACAAAGTCGATCGCTACTTCATGCAGCACCATCACCGCAGCGTGGCATTTCCGCTGCCTTTGACGGAAGAAGAAATGAAAGAGCTGGCGATGTCCAATAAGTCGCCGCTGATGATGTATTTGGAATTGGGCTGGGAGCACGTACTGGAAGGCGTCGACCATTTGGCTTTTGTCTTAGCTCTGCTGTTTGGCGTGGCCACTTGGGGTGCGCTGCTTTCGGCGGTGACGGCCTTCACTTTGGCGCACAGTATTACTTTGGCCTTAGCCGCGTTTGACGTGTTGACCTTGCCAGCTTCGATCGTGGAACCGGGCATTGCCTTGAGTGTGGCGATCGTGCTTTGGTGGCACTTGTGGAAGGGCCCGAGCGAATCCAAAGCATGGAAGCCCGCGTTTGGTTTTGGCTTACTGCATGGATGCGGATTTGCCGGAGTGTTGGGCGAAATCGGCATCCCAGAAGATGCGGCGGTATCTGCGTTATTGGGCTTCAACCTGGGCGTGGAAGTCGGCCAGTTGACCTTCGTGATTCCGGTGATCGCGACTGGGCTATTCCTCAATAAGGTGCTTCCCGCCGATTCAAAAAAGGGCGCATTGCAACTATTCGCTTTGGCCTTGGCTGCATTCGCCTGTCATTTGGTCGGCGTAGCGAGTACCAGCTACATCGGAATTGAATTTGGTTTGCTGCCGGATGCCTTGCAATCCCTTCCCATCATGCTGATCGTGAGCGTGCTGCTGGCGCTGTGGTTCCGCAACAAGCAAAGCGCCACCGGCGACGCCATGCCGCGTTCCATCATGAGCGCATTTGTGCTCGCCGTGCTCTACGAGACCGGCTTATGGCTGGGCGGCTAAAGCACAAGGATTTCACACAGTTGCCGCCAGGTTGAACGCTGCAATGCGTAGAATGACCTCATGCCCCGCGCTGGAATTTTTCTCCTCGCGGCTTTGCTTTTCGCAGCTCTACTTTCGCTGATTTTTTGGCCCGGCCCGGCCAGTGAAGCCGCTAATAATCTCGCTGACCCTCCGACTGTTTCGACAAAAGAAGCAAAAGCCACTATCGAGGCGGAAATGACTCCGTCCATTGCCACCGAAACCGAAGCACGAAGCCAAACGGTTAATCCTTCAAGCTTGCCGGTGGACGTCAACTCCTCTTATCAGGGGGAAGAAGGCTTTTGGGTCACTGTGCTTGATGCTGCTGACGAAGTTCCGGCCAATAACGCCGACGTATTCCTGGTCAGCGACGACATGCCTGAACTGGCAATGGTCCGGCGAGCCAGTGGCCGCAACTGGGCTTCACGCAACGGCCCCATGCGCAAACATGGGATTCACTACAGGACGGATGAGGAAGGGCGGGTTCGACTGCCCAAGCAAGGCAAGTTCCGTTACGTCTTTGCAGAACAAGCAAACCTGTACGCCTCGGTGCAAATTCATACCGACAAAAAAGAGGATCTGTCATTTAAGCTGAATCCAAACCGCAAGTTCACGGTCAAAGTAGTAGACCTTACGGGCAATCCTGCACCGGATGTTCCAGTTGAACTCTTGAGCGGCGATGCGTCCGGCAAGTCTCTTTCCTTATTGGTTTATACCGACGAAAGAGGCATCGCAACCCTGGAAGGACTCAATCGACACTTAGAGGAAATCCGCTCCTTCGGTCAACTCTATGTCGGCTTTGGCTTCCCCCTCCACTTACGCCGGCAAAGCGATTCAACTCAGGTGGAATTAAGCCCAGCACTATTGGAGAAAGGCGAAGTCACTTTGGTGCAACCAGAAACCTGCGCTGTGGAGGTGCGCGTGCTAGAGGCAAATGGCGAACTGTGCACCGACGCAGGCTGGGTTTCGATTCGTAACAAAATGCCAGACCATCAGTATCTGGAAACACGAGCAAGCGTCAGAGTTTCGGATGGAACGGCTCAATTCCCACTTATTGGCTTGGACACGGAGCTTGAAGCC
Organism: uncultured Planctomycetales bacterium; assembly: GCA_964565175.1. Classification (GTDB taxonomy): domain Bacteria; phylum Planctomycetota; class UBA1135; order UBA1135; family UBA1135; genus JACNIZ01. Next base: position 895 of record CAZMDZ010000199.1, on the reverse strand, counting down.
GATTTTAATCCAACCGGCAGCAGGAATGATGACGCTCTTGAGTTCCTCAGTTCGGCAACGGCCGGCTCCACCATGGTGATTGAAATTCACCGCAGGCCACGCACATTGGTGGTTGGGCAGATTGTTGACGAAGACGGCACCCCGATTACTGAGCAACACATTCGAACTAGGGAATACCTGGAAGCGGATTGGGACAACCTAAGCGCTGGAAATCGTGTGACCACAGACGCCAACGGTTTTTTCCAATACGAGGCTCTTCACGACCATGAAATACCAAACCTGACCAGCCGCGCATTGGTGTTGGCAATTGAAACCAAAGGGGATGGAGAAACCATTCTTAAAGTTCCCAGTCTGAGTCTAGAAGAAGGAAAGGAGCTTGCGCCGCCGCAGCTGCAGAATTTGGATGTACGCGGCAAAACCAAGTGGTTGGAATTAGAAATTCGAAACCAGAGTGGAGAGCTAGTTTCCGCAGCAGTCAAGGTGGAAAAGCCCGATGGCGGAGGCTCGTATGAGCGTTTGCCGGATGGAAGGTTGCGAACCTTGATTGTGCATGGCCTGAAGAAAGTTGAAATCGATGCACCTGGCTATGTCAGCCGAACTCTGCACGACATCACCGCCTCGCAAACTGTAACGATGAATACAGCGATCCCAATCACCCTTCAGGTGGATCCGCAACTGATCCCGGGCGATGGATTGCAGCTTCACATCTATCAAACTCCAAGGCCGCTCCTGGTTGGAATGGTCCAAGTAAAGTTCAGCTTGATCCCCGAGTCCGGCAAGTACTCCGCCTTTGTCAGCAACTTCGGCAGCTACAAGTTCCAGCTAAAGATCACTCACGACCTTTACGGCTCAGAAAAGCTGCCCGTTCATACCGTCCAAGTTGAGAAGACTGGCC
>CAZMDZ010000198.1:0-7540 GCA_964565175.1 uncultured Planctomycetales bacterium | reverse complement strand
GCCACAGGATCTACAAGCGCAGCTTAAACAGGTGCTGCCATTCGACCTCTTCGAACTGAACGCATTGGGTTTGATGCGCGCTGCTGCATTGGCAGGTACGGATTTGTCGCTGGATATGGACAATGCCGCGAAGGATGGATCTGCCTTTCGGTTGCGGATGGAAGTCGGCGCCTTCGATAGCGAAACTGGCGCGCTGAGTTTGGATGAATGCCGCTTCTCCATTACCACCCAGGAGCAGGGCAGCCGCGAATTGTTCTCCACGGCCACCACCATCTACAAAGGGGAATACGCTGTGCTTGGCGTCACTGGCACCGATCCAATTTTCTTGGTCGTGCAGGTGCACCCGATTCAAGCGAAGTAAGCCTTAGGGCAAGATCAACACCTCAACCGCGTCGGCAGCAAAGTCTGCTGGCGCGGTTGTTAAGTAACTGAAATGCGCGGTGCTGCCAGCCAAGCTCGATGAAATCGGCCCCAACGTATCCAACACCGCCGACGCCATGCCGTTGGCGTCGAAACTGCCTTGGAATTGATCAAACGTGGTGTTGTTGAGATTGGCCAAGATCAGATCGGTGAAGGCATCACGGTTCAACGGGACATTTAGAGACCCCACCCAAGTTCCAGGGTTGGTGCCGCTGAGGCAACCGAGCAGCACGTAATTTCGGTTGGCGTAACTGTTGCCAGCGACCAATTCAAAATGGATCGTTCCACCAGAAGTTGCCGAAATTTGATCCGCCGAGTTCCATAGGGTTCGTGAGTAGCGACGGACTTTGAAGATGGAATTTCCAGAAGCCGACGGCAAATCGTTGATGTGCTCCCAAACGGTTGTTCCACTGGAATCCACTTCAAACAACCGACCTTCACTGCCTTCACAGATCAAAGTATTGCCGTTGGCTTGGCGTTCGGCGCCGGAAATATGGCCCGAATAAAAGGACGTCGGTGGGGTTGCGGTGTAATTCCAAGTTGTGGCTGAGGGACCATAAGCAGCACCCGGAGTCAGCGTGTAATTGCCCGAGGCATCCACCGGCGGCGTGATCTCTTCAATCGTGCTGTAGGCGCCTGCGGGTCGGCCCATGCCGTTGTTGTAAATCAAAAGATTTCCCGCGCCCGGGCGGTCGGCTGGAATCCATTGGGCGTCGTGTTGGCCGAAGAGTTTTTGATCGGTCGCCACGCCAGCGTCGTAACAAGCAGGGTTGCCCCAACGGTAAAGCAAGTCTCCGCCTTTGCCGCTGTTGCCGCCGGTATGCCCTGCGGCTTCGGCGGTGGTGGTGCTGTGATCGATCACCCAAATTTCATCGTGGTTGTGCGAACTCATCACAATCTGATCCAGCACCGGATGGTACGCCACCGAATTGACGTGTGCCCAGTCGCCCTGGTTGGCGGCCACCGCTGGGTAGTTGAGATTGACCAACTCCGGGTGGTCAGCGACCACGCCATAATTCGGCTTGCTTGAATCGTAGTCCTGAATCACGTGGTCCCAGAGGTGCCACTCCCAAACGATGGTTGCCCCACTGCTGACACTGGGTTCAATTTCAATGATGTGATCCGGCCGAAAAGTTGGACCGCTCAAATACGAAGGATTGCGTCCCGCGGCGATGGCTTCGGCACGGGTTTTGTCCTCCCAGGCGATCATCAAAAGATTACCGTTCGGCATCCTTTCGACGTCGTGGTGAGCAAGCACTCCGCCGGTGGAATAGTCCCACTGCCAGAGCAAATCGCCATCAAAATTGCGGCGTTCGATGCCGCCGCCTGCTCCGCCGATGCTGAGCACGCCCAAGTTGAGTGTGCGCAGCAGGTCGCCGTTATCCATTAGGTAGACCGCGTTGCCGGGGCGGTCGGTGGATGGCCAGCTGTGGAGCACGTTTCCCGAGTTGTCGAGCAGGTGGGTGTTGGTGTCTTGCAGCGGCGCAAACAGCACGTGTCCCTCTTGGGGGGATTGAGAGGCTGAGTCGGTAGCGACGGCAAGGAGGGTGATCGGGATGAGGGAACGCATATGCAATCCCAACCCCAGGTGGCGCGCGCCGTGCCGAGGATGAACAAGAATTCATCAAGTAACATGACGGGATGCTGGTTTCTCTGTTGCTCACTGCATTGGCCGCCCCGCCTGCCCCCCTGCAGTCCACGCCAAAGGAGTTTTTGCATCAAATTCGCGAACAGGGAGCGAAGGCGCCGCTGAAATTGTTCGACGACTTGGCCAAGCTCGGCACGGAAGAGGCGTTTGATGCCTTGATCGAAGCTGTGGAAATGCAGAAGAAAAACCTGCGCACCAATCACGCGGTGATGGCGCTCAAGCATTTCCGTGGCGTGGCGGAAGTGGAAGACGATGCGGTCAACTATTTGCTCAAACGGACCGAATCGCGCAAGGCAAATGACAGCATGACGGCGGCTCAAGCGCTCGGCGAGCTTTGGCCAGCGTCGCGCGAAGAACTGGCTGGGTTGGCGCTGGAGAGCAAGAGCTTGGAATGCCGAACCTTGGCGCTGATGGGTTTGGTCAAGAATGGATTTGAAATCGATGCCAAGCTGCTGAAAAAAATGGCGGCAAGCAAAGATGTGATGGTGCGCTATGAAGCAGCCTTGGCGGGGTTGATTTTGCAACCGAACTTGGTCGAATCGCCGGAGTCTGTGGCGGCCAAGCGTGAGCAGGTGGTGAAAGCGATTCGGGCGAAACATGTGGCCGACCGCTTGGCAGCGGTCGAGTATTTGCGTAGCGGAGAAGTCCAGCAGAAAGCTGTGCTGCTGGAAAGTGCCCTGCGCGATCAAGATCCGCGGGTCAATCGAAAATGCTTGAGCGTGCTTGAATCGTTAGCAACTGCAAACGCGGTTGGAGTTTTGGTGCGGCGTATGGAAACGGCCGACGTCGGCGAGCGCTGGCGAACAGCCGCGGCGTTGCGGCGGCTAAGTGGCATGTCGTTTCGTGCCGTTCCAGAACCATGGAAGCGTTGGTGGGCGGCAGAAAAGGAAAACTTCACTCCCCCGTCGGGTCTGAGCCCAAACGCCAAGGGTGCGGCTGCGGGAAGTTCCGCCCAAGCTGGCGGCGCAGCGCAAACCAATCCTTCCGACGACCACACCGCCGCAAGTTTCTACGGTCTTTCCATCCGCGCCCAACACTTGGTCTTTGCCGTCGACAGCAGCGACTCGATGAAAAACGATGCTAGCGGTGGACGCAGCCGGGAAGAGATCGCCAAAGAACAATTGCACGCCGCCATCTCCGCCTTGCCCAAGGGCTCCACCTTCGACATCGTCAACTTTGGCAAAAATGCACAAAGTTGGAATGGCGTGCTTGTCGATGCCAACAAAAAGAGCCGACGTCAAGCCTTGGAGCACGTCGACAAAATGCGTTTGAGTTGGGGCACGCAGGTTTACGAAGGATTGCGCGACGCATTCCACGACCCCACTGCCGACGCCATTGTCTTGCTAACCGATGGTGATCCACAGTTAAGTTTGGTTCAAGACCGCAACATGATTCGCAAATTGATTGTGCATTGGAACCGCACCCGACATATCCAAATTGACTGCATCACCATTGGCACCGACCGTGGCTGGCTGCGCAAAATCGCCGAAGCTACCGGTGGTCGATATAAACGAGTGGAATAAAAAAGCCGCCACCCAATCGGGTGACGGCTGGAACAGAAGCGCGTTTACTTCTGGTAGTAAACCCAAACGAAACCGGTCATTTCTTGGGTCACGATTTGATCCATTTTCTTGTAGTAGGCATTCCACAAGGCGCTGGAATCCTCCTGCGAATTCGAAGAAGCCTCGACCGCCTCGGCAACACTTGCACCTTCTTTCTCCCACGCCGCGTATTGGGCGCGAGCTTCGGATTCGGTTAGACCTTCGGCAGGAAAACTCAACGTTGTACCGTCACCGACCAGAATGTCGAGCTTGCCGTCGTCGTTCATGTCGGCGACCCAAATACGGCTCGAAGTCTGTGAACCCGTCAGGTGCTCCATGCCAAATTGCATGTCTTCCGAAATCGATGCTTCAATCAACTGAACCGGTTTGGCGAAGCTCGCCTTGTTCCGATCACCGTTGTTGGTGAACAGATAAACGCCGCCCGCAGCCGAGCCGGACAGCAAATCCTGATCGCCGTCTCCGTCCCAATCGACGAAAAACGGATCACTGTGATTGGGAACTTCCATCGTCTCACCACCAGCCTTCAGCCACTCCCCTTCTACCGGGTACTTGGCTTGACCTTGGCCATAAAAGACGTAAAAGGTGCCGCCGAAGTTTCCGGAAACGATGTCCAGGTGGCCGTCGCCGTTTAGATCCACTGCAGTGGGTCGGGTGCAAATGCGAGCGAGGTCAACACGCTCCGTTCCTTTCACGGTCAACGGACTACCCTCGAGATTATTCAATGGAGTCGGCGCGGCGAATTTCCCTTGAGGCATGCCCCATAGCACCTGGAACCAACCGGCCATCGGAATCTTGCGTTCCATGTGCGAGTAAGAACCGGAAAGAATGTCCATGTTGCCGTCCCCGTTCAGATCCACAAACTGTGGAGTCGAACTGGTGCATCACCAAACGCCCGGCACCTCGGCATCTTTACCAGCGGCTTGCAGCCACTTGCCAGCGCCGAATTTGCCTTGGCCCTGACCGGGATAAACCATGATCTTGCCACCGTTGAACTGACCGACCACCAGGTCGTTGTGGCCGTCGCCGTTGACGTCGAAAACGGATGGCGAGGCAAAACCCGGGCTCTCGACCCGAATGGGCTTGCCGTCGGCTTCCGCCATCTGCCCGGGAGCAAATTTTGCGGTTGCCGCAGCTGGCGTGGCGGACTCGGTTTGGGCCTGCTGAGCAGCTGCGCATAGCGGCAGTGCCAGAGTCCAAAATGCAGAAAGGATGAGGGTTCGGTGGTTCATGATGAATTCAGTAGCCCCAGCCTAACCGCTGGTTTCCAAACCTGCGACCCAGCCCCGCCTTGCCCTGGAGCAACTCGCCTAATCCTCGCGCAACGCCGCCGGCAGCACCGGCACCGGCCGACGATTTTCATCCACCGCCACGTAAGTCACGTCCGCCTCGGTCACGCGGATTTCCTCGCCGTCCATGTCATCCTGGCGCTGCACCAGCACGCAAACCTTGACCTTGGCCGAGGTCGTGCCGACGTGCTTGATCTGCGTATACAGCGAAACCAAATCGCCGACGAACACCGGCTCATGGAAAATCACCTCGTTCATGGCCACCGTCACAAAGCGCCGCGCCGGGTTCAGCTTGCGCACCGGGACCACTCCAGCAAGGTCAATGTGCGACAGGATGACCCCGCCGAAAACCGAGCCGTTTGCGTTGGTATCGCGCGGCAACAAAATCGTGCGCAGCGAAAGTTCACGTGGGTATTGCTTCACAGCCAAGCCTCCAATGTATCGCGCGTCCACTCGCGCACCGAATCCAATTGTCCGGGGAAAAAGTGAGTCGCCCCGTCGACGATGGTGACGTTGCCGCCTTGTTCTTCGGCGCGCTGCATGCCCGCCATTTCGACGAAATCATCCTTGCTGCCGACGAGGAAGGATGCGCGCTCTGGCCATTGATGGGAGTGCGGCCAAGCGTAAAAGCGAGTGGGCCAGGCGACGGCCATGTAACCGTCGGCTGGGTTGGTGGCGGTGGCGGTGGTCACTGTGGGCGGATGCGATTGTGGATCGCGTTGGCGAATGGTGAAATCCAAACCCACACGCGAGCCGAAGGAAAAGCCCCAGACGAAAACCGGAATCCCGGGCAGCTCTTTCTGCAGCCATGCAAACGCCGCCGCTGCGTCGTCGATTTCGCCATCGCCTTCGTCGTAATGACCGGCGCTTAGGCCGACGCCGCGAAAGTCAATGCGCAGCGCCGCGCAACCAGCTTCCAACGACCCAAGCGCGCCATGCCGCACCACATTGTTCTGACGCGTGCCACCGTGCATGGGGTGAGGATGCAAGTGCAATACCGCCGCCCGCGGCTCGGCGACCGGGCGCTCGAAAGTTCCGTGCAGGCGACCAACCGGGCCGTCCAAAAACAGCCGCTGAGGTGGTAGAGATTCGATGCCGCGAACCATGATTGCTGCGCCCATTTTTGTGGATCCGAACATGGCGAAGCCGTGCGCGCGAGCCGTATAGTGTCGCAGAACCGGTGGAACTTGTCGCTACCCTCCTGACCGATCTTCCGCTCGACGAGCGGAGCTTCCGCGGCATGCTGATGGACATCAGCAACAGCCGCCTGGCTGGCGCAATTTCGCCGTATGGACTTGAGGCCATCCATAGTTACGGCGACGCGGAATATGATGCCTCGGCGCGGGACATTAAGGTGCGCGCGCGGATGGCGAATACTGCACCGCGGGCCGCGTTGGTCGAGCTTGCCAAGCATGGGTTTCGGCCGGTAACTGCGGTAACTTTCGAGACCCACGGTGACCCGGATTCCCGCGAGGATGCGTGGGCGTTGTGCTCGTTGTATGCGCAGGAGTTGCAGGGGTGGATTTTGACCAGTTACCTCAGCTTTGATCAGGCGGTTGCACGATTGGGTGATGCAAGCGGATTACTCCACGTCCCGATCGGTGGGAAGTTCCGCAGTGTGTTGATTTCGTTTTCAACGCTGCGGTTGTTGATTGGCAGTTGATCGCGAAAGCGGTTTCCCTTGCAAAATTGCCAATATTCTCCAAATTTACAAGGATGAATAGAGTTTCAAATTGCGAATCAAAGAAGCTGCAAGGCTAGATAGGGTTAGGTCGTGGCAAGACAAAACTGGATTGTCCATGCCAGCTTAGGCAATCGAAGCCCATGGAATTACATGGCAGCTTCATCCAGAACCCCGATTCCCCAGACTATGTTCTCGGCATTGAAAACAAAAAACAAACCGTCGGGATAGAAATCTAGGGTCAGACCTGGTTCGTAAACCGGGAACTCGACTCCACCTTGAACGAGCTGAGGTCCATATTCTTTTTCGACGCTCTCGCGGCTATCCCCAGGGCGAATTCCATTCGGCAATGAGTAGCGATCACTAATGGCGAGTAACAGCTTGATCTCTTTGCCCTGCTCCAAATTGATTTCGATCCCGAGCTTACCGAATTCCCCTCGCTGGTCAATAGGATCCATCAATGGAAAGTAATCCTCCATTGTGCAGCCAAGTTGGAATTCACCAATTCCCTTGCCAATATGAATGAGGGAATTGGGCTCGAGCGATGAAGCAGTATCGCCGTTTAAATTGGAGCAACTCAGCATTTGAGTCGCAAGGATGGTGAGCAGAAAAAGGAATGGGATGCGTGTGGGTAGTAGCTTCATGTGTCACGGTTTGCTATCAAAAATCCTCCGCTCTTTCGACGGCCAGTTCCCCCAACCCGGGACGGAAGTTTTTCCACCGCCGGTTCCAACTCCGATAGGTCAAGTACTCCACTGTGAATTCTCGTTCCTCGTCGTCACATCCGGTAGCAACGATCAACCACGCATCTCCTGGCCAATCGGGGATCTTATTTCTTTTCACAATTTTAGCAGTGTCGGATTCAAACCAAGAATAACAAAATGGAGGATTGAGCTAGGATAACTCCAGGTCAACCCATTCTGGGGGTTCACCTAAGGGCATT
>CAZMDZ010000197.1:0-7571 GCA_964565175.1 uncultured Planctomycetales bacterium | reverse complement strand
TCCTTCACGGTGCCGTCCCGCAACCCACTCGCGACGCCGACAGCCATCGACTTCCATTGGAAGCCACGGCTTGGCCAACGGAAACCCTTTCCCGTGAATTACTGCTGGACGCGCTTGCTCATCCATCAGTAGCCAGCAAAGAATGGGTGGTCCGTCAGTACGACCATGAAGTGCAAGGCGGCACGGTGGTCAAGCCCTACCAAGGCCCCCACGGTCGCGGCCCGGGCGACGGCACCGTCGTCAAACCACGCTTGGAGCTCAAGAATGGCGTCGCTCTTGGCTGTGGCATTGCACCTTCGATGGCCTTGCTGGATTCCTACGCTGGCACCGCCTGCGCGCTTGATGAATCGATTCGTAACGTGGTCTCCGCCGGTGGCAACCCGCACCGAACCGCCCTACTCGACAACTTCTGTTGGGGCGATTGCCGCAAACCAGACCGCCTTGGCTCGTTGGTACAAGCTGCGGAAGCTTGCTACGACGCATCGATTGCCTACGGCGCACCGTTTGTCAGCGGCAAGGATTCGCTGAACAACGAATACCGCGTTGGCGACGAAGAAACCGCGATCCCGCCCACCCTGTTGGCAACAGCAATCGCCCCGGTCAATGACACCCGTCGCTGCCCAACGACGCCGCTGAAGAAGGCCGGCAACTTGCTGATCGCGGTGGGAACGACGACCGCTGCGGGTGGAGGTTCTGTTGCAGGCGAAATCTTGGGCATCGATCGCAGCCTAGTTCCCCGCCCCGACTTCAGCACCGCGCCAGCTGTGTTTGATGCCATGTACCAAGCCATTCAAGCAGAGTACGTGCAAAGCTGTCACGACCTGTGCGAGGGTGGCTTGGCCGTAGGCCTAGCGGAAATGGTTTTTGGTAGCAACTTAGGCGCCCGCGCGGACGTCCGCCGCTTGCCTGGCGGCGAAGATCTGCCAGCTGCAGCCTGCTTGTTCAGCGAGACCCCTACCCGCTTCGTCATCGAAGTAGAACCCGAACACCTCGACGCCGTCGCCCAGCTGTTCCAAACTTTGCCTTGGGCCACCATCGGCCAGGTCGAAGACAACGGCGGCAGCTTGGAGCTGGTTGACGGGGATCAACCGATCTTTGATTACACCACTTCAGAGCTACTGCACGCCAACGGAGTCCGCGCATGAAACCCAAAGTCCTGCAACTGTTCGCCGCCGGCATCAACTGCGACCGAGAGCTGAGTTTTGCCTTCGAATCGGCTGGAGCCGAAGTCGAGGAAATTCACATTCGCGAGTTGATTGAGAATCCGGAGCGCATCCTAGACTGCCAAGTGTTCGCCATTCCCGGCGGCTTCACTTACGGCGACGACCTCGGTGCTGGCCGCATTTTGTCGGTCGAGGTCATTGCTTTTTTGCGCGAGACACTGCTCAACTTACATGAGCAAGGCGGCACCATTTTTGGCGTCTGCAACGGCTTCCAAGTCCTGGTCAAAGCGGGCTTGCTGCCGGGCATTGACGGTGTCGACATTTCACTGAGCTGGAATGACACCCACCGCTTCGAATGTCGGTGGAGCCGACTCTTGGTCGACCCATCTTTGGCGCACGTGCTGCCAGCCAACAGCATTTTGCCGGCTGGCACTGCTCACGCTGAAGGCAAATTAGTTTTAGGTAGCTCTGACGACGTGCAAAAGCTCGCGGATGCTGGCTGCATCGCCCTCCGTTACGCCACCCCAGAAGGCCAAGCCACCGAGGCTTACCCTTACTGCCCCAGTGGCAGTGAAGGCGGAATTGCTGGGCTGGTTTCTCCCAGTGGTCGCATCCTCGGCCTGATGCCCCACCCTGAGCGTTGCTTGTCCGCGGAATCTCTGCCAGATCGAGGGCACGGCGGTTGGGGCGATGGCACTACCGGGATTGACTTTTTCCGCGGCCTGCTTAGCCCTTACCTCAGCCAAACGAAGGCGGCGGTTTAGCCGTGCCCAAAAGCCGTCAAGGTTGATCCCTGGCGGCTTCAAGCTGCGCCCGTTAGGCGTCGATAGGCAGGTATGGGCATGTCCCAGCGTCTGCCACTGCAGGAAGATCTGCGCAAACTGGAACGCCGCCTTCGACGGCGGTGGTCTGGCCTATTTGGGGGCGCGCCAACCGGCCTAAAAGCTTACCGCGCCTCTTGGTTAGCTTCGTTTCAAGGTGGCTACCGCCGGTCCAGTCGGGAGCAGATGTGGAAGGACCTGGCGTCCGGCACGCCGCTCTTGGTCAGCGACTTCCACCCGTTGCGGCGTTCCACCCGAATGCTGGAATTCCTCCTGGCTGAGTTGCCGATGAAGCAACCGCCCTGCCTAGCCCTGGAATTACTCCCCCATCGACCGCCACAACCGGTGCGCGAACTCAATGGCGAAGAACTGACCATGATGGATGGGCGCCAACTGATCGACGTTTACCCCGACACGCTTCAGGAACTTGCCGCACACGATGGTTGGATCGCCGGAGCGTGGAAAGAGGGCACCCCGCATGAGCGCGACCAATTCGCAGCAGCCTGCTGGCAGAAATGGCAGCAATCCCACCCGCAGCTGACCTATCTTTTCCAATTCGGCGACTGGCATTTGGCGGAAAACCACCTGCCCACTGCGCTTCGCCGATATGGGGCAAAGCCGAGCATTCTGCACCAATCACCGGAGCCGCTGTGGGACCGCATCCGGCCCCAAAACGAAGAACCGTGCCTGCTGCTGGACAACGGTCACTACGCCTGGCTGCACACGCCACCCATCGCACAATGGGCGGCTGCGGTGCAGGGTGAAGATCAATCGATGAGTAGCGGCACCCTGGAAGCCATCGCTGATTTATTGGAAGAGTTGTCCGCAGAATTGGCAGACCTGCTGAAAACCGACGCCAACGAGGAGTGCCCGTACATTTTTGGCCCCGACGACTGGCGCGATTTCCACCACTCCTTGCCCAAGGACTTCGCCGACGCCTTCCACCCAGATTTCCCGCCCAACCGGTTCCTCAGCCATCCATGTGAAAACCTGTTTTGGCTTCCCGAACACCCCTCATGGAACCTGTTGGTTGAAATGGCAGCCGGCTTATTGCTACCACCCACCGCAATGCCGCTTGGATTTGGAATTCCCAACAGCCTCGAGCATCATGCAGCTCGGAGTGCTTTTTGTCACCTCATTCCACTGGCCTGGAACCCCTTCCTTGCCCGCCATCAAGAGGCCCAACTCCGCCAGGCATACGGCCATACGCCAGACCTCGCCTGCCGAGTCGGAAGCCGAGAGTTCTACGTCGCCCAACGCCAACTGGGCCTTCAAACAGCTGCCTCCATGCTCCAGTTTCCGCTGTTAGACGTCAGTAGTGCCCACGATCTGCTCAAATCCGCTCCGCGCGCTTTTATTTGGTACTTCGCTTTGAGTACAATTCAGGCGTCCGCATTGAGCGCATCATGAAGCAATTCGCCTTCCTACTCGTCCTCGTTCCCCTTCTCGGTTCTTGTGTTGCCGCCCCCTTCATTGCCGCGGGCGCGCTTGGCATTTGGACCTACGATGAGTACTCCGAAAACGGAGGCTCCATCCCGGTGGAAGCTCCCGCCCAAGACGTCTGGATTGCGGCTAAGGCCACGGCCATGGACATGGCGGAGCCCGGCCAGAAATTAGACATCAACGACGGCGTCATGCGCATTGAAGGGCGCATCCAAGACGCCAACGTACTGATTAGCGTGCTGCTTTACCCGACCACGGATAAGCTGACCGAGATCAAGGTCACTGCCACCCAAGGCTTGCGCGGCCGGGCGGATATCGCCCAGGAAATTGCCGAAGACATCGCCAACCGTCTGTAGTGGTTGGAAACGAAAAGGAGTCGATCCCCGCGAGGTGATCGACTCCTTTTGCGTAGGGCCGCGCTAGTCGTCTAGCTCGGGCCGGTACTTCTCCCAGCAGGGAGCGCAGTAGCCTTCCAGCGTTAAGGTGTGATGCACCATGTGGAAGTTTGAATTCTCCGCCTCGATCTTCTGCAACGCTTCAATTTGCGGATTGCGGAACTCAATGATCACCGAGCAGCCCATGCAGATCATGTGATCGTGATGACGGTGGCCGAGGATGTGCTCATAAAGCACTTGCCCTTGACCGCGCTCAATGGCGGCGAGGAAACCTCCTTCGACCAGCAAACCCAGCGTGCGGTAAACCGTCGCTCTGGAAGCGCGGCCGCCGCGATCTTTGACCCAGTCATACATCTGCTCAGCAGTGAAGTGGGTATGAGTTTGCCAGGCTTGAGTCAGAACCTCTTTGCGGGGTTCGGTGACGCGAAGACTTTTCTTCTTCAGAAAGTCTTCAAAGAGTTGCAGGGCTTCTTTGGCGTCCATTAGAAGTTTTCAGCGGCTTCCAGTGCGGCAAGGCCAATGTCGGTACGGAAGGTTTTACCTTCAAATTGAATCTGCTCGACGGCTTGGTAGGCACGCTCTCGCGCCTGCATCAAGTCGTCGCCCAGAGCGGTGACGGCCAAAACTCGACCACCTGCGGTCACAATTTGGCCGTCCTTTTCAGCGGTACCGGCGTGGAACACCTGCAGTTCATCGCTCTGCTCGACGTCATCCAAACCGGTGATGGGGATCCCTTTCGGATAGCTCGCCGGGTAACCCTGGCTAGCCAGAATGACGGTAACCGCCGGGCGCGGATCCCATTCCGGCGCTTCGAGCTCATCAAGGTTGCCGTTGGCGCAAGCCATCAGGTAAGGCACCAAATCGGATTTCAAGCGCGGCATCAGCACTTGGCATTCCGGGTCACCGAAGCGCACGTTGTACTCCAGCACCTTAGGGCCAGCCGCAGTCAACTTGAGACCGGCAAACAAGACGCCTTGGAAACGTCGACCCTCGTGGTTCATGCCGTGAATGGTGGGCAAGATTACTTGGCGCTCGACCGCATCGCGGGTACGCGGGCTGATCAGCGGATTCGGGCAAACCGCGCCCATGCCACCGGTGTTCGGGCCGATGCCACCGTCGCCCAACTGCTTGTGATCCATGCAGCTTTCCAACGGCAAAAATGTGCGGCTATCGGTCAAGGCAAACACCGACGCCTCGGGACCGTCGAGGAATTCTTCAACCAGAATGGTTTGCCCAGCTTTGCCGTGCACGCCTTCTTCCAGCATCGCCTTGGTTGCGCTCTTCGCTTCGCGCACGTCTTGGCAAATGACCACGCCTTTGCCAGCGGCAAGTCCAGAAGCTTTAATGACCACTGGATAGCGAGCGCCACCTTGCAGATAAGAAATCGCCGGGTTCAAATCGGTGAACACCCGGTAGGCACCAGTAGGGACGCGATGGCGAACCATGATGTCCTTGCAAAACGCTTTGCTGCTCTCCAGTTCTGCAGCACCTGCACGCGGCCCGAACACCGGCACTTCGATCTCGTGAAGGCGGTCAGCCAAACCATTGGCCAAGGGATCTTCGGGACCAATAATCACCAGGCCGACGTCGTTGGCTTTGCAAAAGCTGACGATGCCATCCAAATCGTTGGAGTCCAAGTCTAGGTTTTCACCCAACGTGGCGGTTCCAGGGTTGCCCGGGGCGAACCACATGGATTCAACCAGCGGGGACTGTGAAATTTTCCAAGCCAGAGCATGCTCCCGGCCACCGGATCCGACTAGCAGAACGCGCATTGTGCAAATTCTACGGCCGCCTTGTTGCGGAGCAACGATTTCAACCGCGCAACCGAGGATTGCTGGTGACAAAGCGGCGGCGGAGTTACACCAGTGAGGTGAGTCCTAACACCAACACCGCCGATCTGGAGCATTCCGCCGACGGGCCACTTGGCCCCGAGCAGCTCGCCCGCATCGTCGACCTCAGCCCTGACGCGATCTTGCTGCTCGACAAGAATGACGTCATCCGCGTGTGGAACAAAAGCGCGGAACACATCTTCGGTTTTTCCGCAGCCGAGGCGGTCGGCGAGGATTTCGACATGTTGGTACCCTCCGACCTTGCGCAAGAAGATGAGCTGGAACGGATACGCGAACTGACCGACGCTGCTGGCGAGTTGCGCGATTACCGTACCAAGCGAATGACCAAAGATGGCCGCGAATTGGTTGTTTCTCTTGCCCGGAGGCGGTTGCTCGATAGCAACGGTGAATTCAGCGGCACCATCGCCATTCTTCGCGACATCTCGGAAACCGTGCGCCTGCGGCAAGAGGCGACCGACGCCAAAAACTTGGCGGCCATCGGCAATATTGCTGCACAAGTCGCCCATGAAATCCGCAACCCACTCGCTGGCATTCACGGTGCTTTGCAGGTACTGCACCGACGCTTTCCGCCGAACAGCAGCGAGCAAGAAATTTTCGTCGGCTTGACCGATGAAATTCGGCGGCTCGATGGCCTGGTAAGCGATTTACAAAGATTCGGCCGCCCCGTTGCCGTACGCCCAGAGCATTTGGATTTGGCCGAGTGGTTGCGCAAGTGGACGCAGCGCGCGCCTGATGCAGTGGAACAAGTGTTGATCACCGATTGCACTGCGCCCTCCGCATTGCCGATGCACACCGACCCTTTGATTTTGCAAGATGTGCTGCTGGCATTAACCAGCAATGCAATTGAAAACTATGGCAATTGTGCCGGCCCCATTGCCATGCACTTTGAACTCAGTCAAAGCACCACCCATGCAGTGTTGGACATCTACGACAACGGCCCCGGCATCCCCGATGACATGGAAGAGCAGTTATGGGCCCCCTTCGTTACTTCCAAAGCGCGTGGCTCTGGTTTAGGCTTGGCCATCTGCAGGCGCAACATTGAAAATATGGGCGGTTCCTTAGACTGGCTCGGCAACGGCGATCGCGACGACATGCCTGGGGCCCATTTTCGGCTTTGCTTGCAACAGTCTTGAGCGCAGCATCTCAAGGCGGGATCCCGCGGCCAGGCTCAGTCTTCTTGATGTGGCAGTTCGTCTAAGCCAAACTTATCGATGCGATAGCGAATTTGATCCCGCTTCATCCCCAGTAATCGCGCAGCTTTGCTGCGATTGCCGCTGCAGCGACGCAGCGCTTCGGCGACCCAGGCTTTCTCCAACGCTTCCAGAGAACATCCCTGCTCCGGCAATGCGGGCAAGCCACTAGGATCCATCCGACTGCTCAGCCCACTCAATTCCGGCGGCAGGTCGGAAAGGTCAATGCGGTCCCCCATCACCAGCAGCGCAGCTCGCTCGATGGCGTTGCGCAACTCGCGCACGTTGCCAGGCCAGGTGAAGGCCTGCATCGCCGCCAAAGCGGCCTCGCTGAAGCCCTGTGCGGGACTGCCGAACTCTTTGCGGTAAACATCGAGGAAATGTTCTGCAAGCGGCTTGATGTCTTCGGGGCGATCCTTCAACGACGGGATCAACACGGGTAAAACCCGCAGACGATAAAAGAGGTCGGCACGAAAACGACCGACGGCAACGTCGGCTTGCAGATCGCGGTTGGTGGCAGCGATGACCCGCGCCTCCAAACGCAACTGGCGGGTGCCACCCACACGACGGAAATTGCGGTCCTCGAGCAAGGTCAGCATTTTGGCTTGGATACTGGGCGGCAAATCCCCGATCTCATCCAAAAACAAAGTGCCGCCGTAAGCCAACTCGGCAAGACCCGGTTTGGCATTTTTGGCGTCGGTAAAAGCGC
>CAZMDZ010000196.1:0-7572 GCA_964565175.1 uncultured Planctomycetales bacterium | reverse complement strand
AAGACCTTGAGGGTGTTTCTTTTCGCCGGGCAATCGAACATGGTTGGGGCAGATTCGAAGGCAAAGGATATTGAACGCTTTGCGCCGTTTCGGGGATTGGATGAGCCGCAAAAGGATGTGAAGTTCTCCTATTGCATTGGCCGCGAGAACAAAACAAAGTCCGATGGCTGGGTCGATCTTCAGCCGATCAAAGGCATGGTCGGACCGGAGTTGAGTTTTGCGCGCGAGGTCAAGCGCCACGTCAAAGCGCCGATTGCGATCATCAAGGTGGCGGCGGGCGGCACTGGCGGATTTGGATCGGCGCAAGATCAAGTATCGAATCGAAGGATTCGTTTGGCACCAGGGCGAAAACGACATGTTCGAAGACGGCGCGATGCCAGTTTATGGCGCCAACTTGAAGAATTTCATCGCCAGTTGGCGACGGGATTTGGAGCTGCCCGAGTTGCGCTTTTATGTAGGTGAGTTGTGCACCAAAACGATTTGGGGGATGGATTTGCGGCCACGAATGTACGCGATCAGTTTGGGTCAGCGCGAGGTGACGGACCGTGATCCGCTAGCCGATTTTGTGCCGACTTCCCACGTCGGCGTGGAGATCGGCGGCGGCGTTGGGCTGCATTATCACTATGGAACTTTGGGGCAGTTGGAGCATGGCGTGAATCATGGGCGAGCTTATTTGAAGAATCTTGGAGTTGAGATTGGTGAACCACGGAAGTTGAAAAAATGGCCTTATGCCGAGGGCAGCAAGGTGAAGTTATTTGTCTTGGCGGGTCATCGCAATATGGAGGGGGAACGCGCATTTGTGCAGGACTTGAAAGCGTTGAAGCAGAATGCTCTGCGCAAGGACAATGGAAAAATTGCTTATCGGTACAGCATTGGCGGTGGTTACAAAACGTCGGCAGGGTGGGAGCCGTTGGGGCCGACGGGTTTTTATGACACCTTTGGCCCGGAGTTGAGCTTTGGCCAGCGTTTGAAGAAGAAAGGGAAAGGGAATGTGGCGATTGCCAAGTTCACCCACAGTGGCACGCAGATCCTTGATTGGACGCCAGCGGGCAGTGAAGCCAAATCGCGGAACATTTACCCGCAGTTCGTTGCTTTTGTGGAGCAGTCGATCAAGGAGTTAACCGACAAAGGGCACGACGTCGAACTGGCTGGGATTTTTTACCACCTTGGCGAAAACGATATGTCGATGCATGCCTATCGCAAGCAGGCGGCGGAGCGATTGGCAGCGTTGATTGCGCAGAGTCGCGTGGATTTGGGAATGCCGAAGTTGACGTGGTTTGTCAGTCAACAACCGCCGACCGATGATGAACGGGTGAATTCGGTCGACGTGGTCAAAGACATCATCGCTTTAGCCGCGGCCGACGAGCATTTGATTCATATCCAAGCATTCGAGCTGCCTGGCCAGGAGCAAAAATTAGTCCTCACCACCAGCGGGATCATTGAGTTGGGCAAATTGCTGGCGGACCGGTTTCACGCTAGTCAAAAACGCGCTAAGGCCGTGGGTGACGACAACTAAGGCCGCTTTTTCATGATGGACTGCCAGGTTGAGAAAAGGAGCGGTTGGAAGCTTGGAACTAATCGATTGCCAGCTGCCGCCGTCATCCAGCGAGGCGTAAACACCGAGGTCGGTCCCCAGGTAAAGAATGCCTTCAACCTTTGGATCTTCCACCAATACGTTCACTGGTTCGGGCGGCAAGTTCGCTGCGATTGAGGTCCAGCTTTGGCCGAAGTCGTCCGACTTGTAAACGTAAGCTTGGCGATCGCCGCTGCCACCGGCGGACAGACAAACATAAACCCGTTCTGGGTTGTGCATTGAAGTGAGCACGGCGCTGACCTGCTTTTTGACCAAACCGTCTCCCCCGGCAGTCCAGGTTTCGCCCCCATCGGCGGTCAAGAAAATTCGAGCGCTGCCCGCTCCACTGATCAACCGCTTGGCGTCCAATGGCGATTCGCTCAAAGACAAAATCGAGCCGTAACCACCGGTCAAGTCGTCGCTGATGCGCTGCCAACGATCACCGCGATTAGCCGAACGCATGACATATTGGGTTGCGCAATAAAGAACGCCTGGTTCATGCACCGACGGCAGCAGCGGAGTGTTCCAGGCAAAGCGCAACGGCGGCTCGCCCTTTTTGACCCGCGGAGTAATCACCTTGCCAGAGGTCAATTTCCACCGCGGCGGCGCGCCAGGTCTTTTGCGCCGCATTTCACCGTTTTGATGTTCGTAGTATTCGGTGCCGTCGCCGCTGGGGTCGGGGAAAGTGGCAAAACCGTCGCCGCCATCCCACGGGTCGAGGAACACGTAGCGCCAATCGTCCGAAGCGTGGTCGACGAGCTTGGTGGTGAAGGGTGCGACCAAAGATGCGTTGTCTTGGGTTCCGCCCCAGTTGTTGAATGGCTTTTCGTTGTCGAGATAGACGGTGTAAAACTCGGCGATGGGTAGATTGTTGAGATGCAGCCAAGAGCGCGCGCGGTCCATCGAAACGTATAAACCGCCATCGGTGCCAAGCAGGATGCGGTCAGGGTTGCCGGGATCGATCCATAAATCGTGCATATCCAAATGCATGCCCTTGCCTGGGTGCTCGAGTAATCGAAATACCTTTTCGCCGCCGCGCTCAAAAGTTTTGCCGCCGTCGCGCGAGCACATCAAACGCATGCCACAGATGTAAACCTCGTCCGCCCGATCCGGCGAAACCATCACATCGCAAAAATCCCAACCGACATAAGTCTCGACGTATTCCTCGCTGGTTCGCTGCCAACTCTCGCCGCCGTCGTCGGACCGAAACAGCGCACCGCCGACGTCATAACGTCCATTGCCGGGTGGAGAATGGTCGACCATTAACGCATAAATCACATCTTCTTTGGAAGCCGCCGCCGCAACCGCCACCCGACCGACGTCTTTGCCTTGCAGCAATCCGCCCTCAAGCCGCTTCCAGTTTTCGCCACCGTCCGTGGTGCGAAAAACGCCACTGCGCCCCTTGCCGCCGCGATCCCAACACGCCGCCCACAACCGTTGCGAGTTGAATGGATCCATCACCAAATCAATGATCGCCACCCGCTCACCAGCAAAGAGCGACTGCTGCCAACTCTTACCGCCATCCTTACTTTGATAAACACCGCGCTCCCCACCCTTTCCGCGCGGCCCAATCGCGCCGACGTAGATCACGTCGGAATGGGTGGGATGCACAATCACTTTCGAAATCCGGGCGCTGTTATGCAGACCCATGTTGCGCCAGCTTTGACCGCCGTCGGTGGATCGAAAAACGCCGGTGCCGTCGTAGGACATACCACCGAGGTGCGCTTCGCCAGTTCCCACCCATACTGTTTCGCCGTCGCTGGGATCGACGGTGACGTCGCCAATGGCGAAGGTCGATTCGTTGGCAAAGACGTGCTTCCAGCTCAAGCCGCCATTGACCGATTTCCAAACTCCGCCGGATCCTGCAGCAGCGTAAATGACACTAGGCTTGCCGGCCGGAGAATCAATGCCTTCGATACGGCCGCCACAGTTTTTCGGTCCCAAGGCGCGCCATTTCAGGTCGGCGAAAGGCGAGTTCGCCTCCATTTGCAAATGCGACTCCCAAGCCTGTAGCCGAGCGTCGCCACCGCTCACGGCATCCCGTGACGGAGGCTGGCTTGCAACACCGCTGCCCGCGTCCTGCGCCTGGATTGGCAGCAACAGGGAAAGGAGAAAGCCAAGGCTGCAAGTGGCGTGCGTGATCATGATTGGATCCTAACGAAGCTTGAGTCCGCGCTTGGCGCAAGCTTGGCGAATCAATTCCAACTGAGTTTCGCGGATTGCGTTCAGCAAGGGTCGGCTAAAGGAAGCGGAAAAGGGTCGGTCGCCATGGGCAAGTAAAGCGGCCTGAGGAATCAACGCCAAAGCGTTGGTAGGTTGCTGATACGGGGTCAGCAGGGTTTCAGCCTCCAATCGCACAGCAAGCACACCGTCGTCAAGGACAGGCAAAAAGGATCCACCTGGATCGACCCATGAAGCTGGCCCAGAGGTCGCCCGGAATTTGGCATAGCCATCGTCGCCGTCTTCCGACCCGATGACGTCAATATGCCAGGAGATTTCGATGCGTTCCCAAGCGTGGGGGTGCTCAGTCTTCCATTTTTCGGCGTGCTCGCAAGCCAAAGCAAGAATACTTGCCCGATAAGCCGGAGCCGAACTGTGCATTTGCACGTCGGCAACCACCTCGGCAGCCTGCTGGCGAGAGATTTCTTGCCCGTCGGCAAATGTGATGGCACCGCCAGCGGCGTGCAGGTCCAGCCGTTGGGGTGCGGAACAAGCAGCCAAGCCGATCAGAGTGAAAACGAGCAGAGTGCGCAGCATGGGGGTTCAAGATTGGGGACCGGCGGCAGCCGACCGCAGTCTTCACCATACGGAGCCAAAGCGGCCTGTGGTAGCTTGTTCCCGCCATCGAATCATGGTCGCCCCGGCCCCACTCGCCACCGTGCTCAAACTCCTCCACCTCCTGCTTCTAACCTCCTTAGTCTCCTGCGCTGGATCCGCTTCGGCTCAATCCCAACCCCAGCAGACTGCCGACGTCGACCAAACGGCACTTTCGTGGTATTTGCCCGATGAAACTCGGTACAACGCCGTCTTCCCTACACCGCAATCGGTGCTGGGATGGGAAGTAGGCACCTGGCACGTGCGCCATGATCAATTGGTGCGTTGGTTCCAGACCGTCGCCGCCGAATCTCCGCGGGTGAAGCTGGAGATTTATGGCTACAGCCATGAACAGCGGCCACTGTTATTGGCGACGGTTTCGTCGGCCGAAAATTTGGCGCGCATCGATGAAATTCGGGACGCCCATGTCCGCGCCGTGCTTGCCGGGGAAGAGGATCATGATGGGCCTGAAGTGGTGTGGATGGGGTATTCGGTTCACGGCAATGAAGCCAGCGGCAGTAACGCGGCTTTGCTTTTGGCTTATCATTTGGCGGCGGCCGAAGGGAAAGAGATCGAGGCTTATCTGGAAGACACCGTCGTTTTGATTGACCCGTGTTTGAACCCGGATGGATTGAGTCGTTTTGCGCAATGGGCCAACATGCATCGCGGTCAAAATCTGGTCGGCGACCCTCGCCACCGCGAGCACAACGAAGCTTGGCCGGGCGGCCGCACCAACCATTATTGGTTTGACCTCAACCGCGACTGGCTGCTGCTCACCCACCCCGAGTCGCGCGCGCGCTTGGCCAAGTTCCATCAGTGGATGCCGCAAGCGCTGACCGATTTCCACGAGATGGGCACCGACGCCACCTTTTTCTTTCAACCGGGAATTCCGTCGCGGCAAAACCCGTTGACGCCAGCGCGAAACTTAGAGTTAACGCGAAAAATTGCCACTTACCACACTGCTGCCTTGGACAAAATTGGCAGTCTTTATTACACCGAAGAAAGCTTTGATGACTTTTACTACGGCAAAGGTTCAACATACCCGGACCTGCACGGCGCGATTGGAATTTTGTTTGAACAAGCCAGTTCACGCGGGCAATTCCAAGAAAACAGTTTTGGTGGGATTACCTTTCCGTTTGCGATTCGCAATCAGTTGACGGTTTCCCTGTCGACTTTGCAAGCGATGGATGAAATGCGCGGCGAGCTGGCGTCGTATCAGCGCGACTTCTTCCGCAGCGCGATGGAGGAAGCCAAAGAGCACGAGGTTGCCGCTTACGTGGTGAGTTCAAGCGGCGACGCGACGCGATTGAAGCAATTCGCGAGCATTTTGCAGCAACACAAGATTCAAGTGCATCGCTTGGGCATGGATTTCTCTGCCGATGCCAAGGCTGGCGGGGATGTCAATGACGCAAAGGACTCAAAAGATGCAAACAGCCGCACCTTTGCCGCATCCAATGCACTGGTCATCCCACTCGCCCAACCTCAATACCGCTTGATCCGTGCGTTGTTTGAGATGCGTACCTCTTGGGACGACAACACTTTTTACGACGTCTCCAGCTGGACACTGCCGTTGGCGTTTAACCTGCCATCCGCTCCAGTCAGCAAAAAGGACTTTACTCAAACGCTGCTCGGGGCCAAGTGGAATGGTGAATCGGACTCCACGGGCACGCTTCATCAGGCCAATGCCACCGTCGCTTGGGTGTTCGAATGGCACGATTACGCCGCCCCGCAGGCCTTGCAAATTCTGCTCGAAGGCGGCGCGCGGGCGCGAGTTTCGACCAAACCGTTTGATTGCGAAACCAGCGAAGGCACCAAGTCTTTTGCATTGGGATCGGTTGTGATCGCCGCCGGTATCCAGGAAATCGATGCCGACGCACTTCAGGAGTTGTTGCAGCAAGCGGCGGACGTCGGCGTGACCATCCATGCTGCGGTTCGCGGACTGACGCCAGCTGGAGTGGATTTAGGAAGTGGTAGTTTCCGGCCGTTGACTGCGCCCAATCCGTTGATGTTGGTTGGGTCAGGCGTTTCCTCTTATGAGGCGGGCGAGGTCTGGCACTTGCTCGACCAGCGATTTGACTTGGCTTTGACGATGGCCGAAAAGAGCCGTTTCAGCCGCTTGGATCTTTTCCGTTACAGCCACTTGCTGCTGGTCAATGGCGCATCTTCTGGTTTGGACGACGAACAAACGGCGGCCATTCAAAAATGGGTGCGCGCCGGCGGAGTGTTGATTGCCAGCAAGAGTTCGGCGATGTGGGCTGCCAAAAATTTGCTGCCGACCGCACCGCCAGTAGAAGCGAAAGAAAAAGCGAAAGAAGAGGAGAATGAGGAAGGGGAAGAGGAGGAAGACATCGCCCCACCGGCCTACGCCGATTACGAAAAACTCAACGCGGTGGATTTGATATCGGGAACGATTTTCAATACTCGGCTCGACCTTACCCACCCGATGTGCTTTGGTTATTCGAATGAGAATTTGCCCGTATTCCGCAATTCCAGTGCGGTTTTGCCATTGGGCGTCGACCCTTTCGCCGCGCCGGTGCGCTACACCAAAGAGCCGTTGTTAAGTGGATACGCTTCCGCCAAACGCGTCGACGAAATCCGCTCCTCGCCCGCCATTCGCGCGGAACGATTGGGCCGCGGGACCGTGATTTGCATGATCGACAACCCGAACTTTCGCGGCGTCTGGTACGGCACCAACAAGCTCTACGCCAATGCCATTTACTTCGGCAGCGCAATCAAACGCACCGGCCCGATTGAAGGCTTGGAAGAAACGCTGAAGACTTACGAACTCGAACGCTAGTGCTGGTTCAACCACAAGAACCGTAAATCACCGGCGATGTACTTGCCCAAGTGCGCGGTGTTGCCGGTTTCGGTGCGCCAAGCGACGTAGGCGACTTGATGCTCGCGCGTCTCCCACTCTTCGTAAATCCAGACTTTGTCAGCGTCGAGTTCGTTGGTCCAAACATGCGCGTCGAGACAGCCGTCGAAGGCACGAGTGTCGACCAAGATCTTGTTGATCTCGTCGATAAACTCCGCCCGGATTTCAGGCTTCGCCGGGAATTCGACCAGGATCTTGTGGGTCGTTTCCACTGGCACGCTGGCACAAGAAACGAGGGCAAAGGCCAGGCAAAGAATGCAGAGGGTGGCTCGCATAGGTAGATTCTACTGGTCCTCAACTCTGCGCCGTG
>CAZMDZ010000195.1:0-7611 GCA_964565175.1 uncultured Planctomycetales bacterium | reverse complement strand
CTCTGGGTCGAGAATCTTGACGTCTCGTTCATTGGCTTTCGGCAGGATCACTTGCTTGACCCCATAGCGCTTCGCCGCCAATACCTTTTCGCGGATGCCACCCACCGGCAACACCTCGCCGGTCAGAGTAATTTCGCCAGTCATCGCCAACCTTGGCTTCAACTTGCGACCGCTCAACTGCGAAAGCATCGCGCAAGTAATGGTGATCCCGGCCGACGGACCGTCCTTCGGCACCGCACCCGAAGGGAAGTGCACGTGCAGATCCCGGCTATGAATGGTGCAAGCATCCAATCCGAGTTCGTCGCAAGTGGAGCGCAAGAAGCTGTGAGCAATGCGGCACGACTCGCTCATGACATCGCCCAATGAGCCGGTGTACCCGACCGTGCCCTTGCCTTTTTCCAGTACGGTCACGCACTCAATCTCCAGCACGTCGCCACCATAAGAGGTGTAAGCCAAACCCAACGCCACGCCGACGTCCGGCCGCAAGCGCACTGGGTCGTCTTCGTACTTCGGCGGTCCAAGGTACTTCTCGAGTAAGACCGGTTTGATTTCGGGCTTCGGCCGTTTCCGCCGCGCCACCTCTAGGGTGCGCTTGCGGCATAGATTGGCGATCGATTTCTCCAAGCCGCGCACTCCCGCTTCTCGCGTGTAGGCATTCACCAGCGCCCGCAACGTAGCCATCGGCAGCTTGATCTTCTTGGCGTCTAAGCCGTGGTCTTCAATTTGCCGCGGCAGCAAGTGACGACGGGCGATCTGCACCTTCTCGGCGGTGACGTACCCCGGCAAGGCGATCACTTCCATGCGATCGCGCAACGGCCCTGGAATTTGCTCGAGCACGTTGGCGGTGGCGATAAACATCACCCGCGAGAGGTCGAAGGGCAAGTCCAGGTACAGGTCCAGGAAGGAACTGTTCTGCGCCGGATCAAGTACCTCCAACAAAGCGCTCGAAGGATCGCCGCGGAAATCCTTGCCCAACTTATCGACCTCGTCGAGCACGATCACCGGGTTGTTGGTCCCTGCCCTACGCACCATTTGCATGATCCGCCCCGGCAGAGCGCCGACATAAGTTCGGCGGTGACCTTTGATCTCAGCCTCGTCGCGCATGCCGCCCAAGCTCATGCGTTCCAATTGCCGCCCCATCGATTCGGCGATAGCCATTGCCAACGAAGTCTTGCCCACCCCAGGAGGACCGACGAAGCACAAAATCGCACCGGAGTGTTCCGGTCGCAGCTTGCGCACGCCGAGGAACTCCAGAATCCGTTCTTTGGCTTCCTTCAGACCGTAGTGATCGCGATCGAGAATCTTTTCGGCCTGGTCAATGTCGATGCGATCTTCACTGGCCACCCGCCAAGGCAGCTCCAGCAACCACTCGATATAGGTCCGGGCCACCGGGTATTCCGGCGACATCGATGGGATCATTGCCAAGCGCTCAATCTCGACTTTGACCTTTTTGGCGACCTCCTCTGGATATTCACCCTCCTCTAGTTTCTTGAGGAATGCTTCGCGGTCGCGCTCTGGCGGATCCTGCTCCTCACCCAATTCGCGGCGAATGATCTTGATCTGCTCGCGTAGGAAGAACTCCTTCTGCTGCTGCTCAATGCGCTCGCGAATTTCGGC
The DNA here is from genome assembly GCA_964565175.1 of uncultured Planctomycetales bacterium. Classification (GTDB taxonomy): domain Bacteria; phylum Planctomycetota; class UBA1135; order UBA1135; family UBA1135; genus JACNIZ01. The sequence goes on along the minus strand of CAZMDZ010000195.1, from coordinate 5,994 downwards.
TTGGATTCGATCGCCGAGCTCCAATGTGACCAGCTCACGAGTCAGCGCTTCGTCGACGGTGAGCAAACGTTTGCGCACATCCAACTCATCCAGAACCGGCTGTTTTTCCGACGGCTCGCGCAGCAAGTAAGCCGCCGAGAAATCCGCCAAACCGCCAGCGGGATCGATGTTCAACGCAGCAAGGTTGAAGCCGTCCCCTAGCGACGGATTATGCGAAGCAACTTTTTGCGCCAACGCCAGCACGTTGCGCGAGAGTGCTTCGGTTTCGCTCCCCGGCGGGTAAACGTCTTCGGGGTAGCTGACGCGGGCCACCGGCACGCCTTTCAGCCGCACAAAACGTTCTACGCGGAAGCGCCGCACCCCGCGGCAAATGTAATTGGAATTGCCGTCGGGTAGGCGAATGCGCTTGTGCACTTCAGCCAACACGCCAGTCACGGCAAAATCGCCCCGAGACGCCTTGTCTTTTTCACCAAAACCGGGGGCATGCAGCAAGCCAATATGACGCCCTTGCGCCATCGCCTTTTCCATAATCGCCACTTCTTCGCCAGCCTCGGCCAGCACTGGCATGATCAAACTTGGAAATGGCACCGAGCGGCGCAACGGGAATACGACGAGCACCGATGGCGGTAGTCCATCTTTGATCGCCGGCAAGTTGGCGACTTCGCTGGCGGCGATGTGCAACTGCTCGTGGACCTCGGTGGAATCGGAAGCCTGATCGGCGATATCGATTTCTTCCAAGGGTTCGACCTCAACTTCCTCGGACGAATCTACTTCGTCGTCTGGCTCGTCCTTAGAGTCCTCGGTTTGAACATCCGAAGTGTCTTCGGCCTGCTCGTCCTTGGAGTCTTCGATCTGCTCGTCGATCAGATCCTCGGTCGGGTCTTTTTCTTTGCTTTTGGTCATGGAGACGGATGGCTAACGCCGCGCGAGTGGGACCCTCGGGGGGGGTCATTCGCGGACAGCCAAAATTTTATCGCCTTCCGAGCGGCCGATGATGGCTGCACCGCAAGAATCCGACCAAACATTGACCACAGTGCGCAGCATGTCCAGCGGACGGTCGATCGCCAGCAGCAGCAGCACGCCGTCATCGGGCAAGCCGAGTGCTTTGAGGATCATCGCCTTCAGCACCAAACCGGCGCTGGGGATGCCAGCCGCCCCCACCGACGCCAGCAGCGCGGTAATGACGACGAAAAACTGCATGCCCAGGGTGAGGTCGAAAGCTGCCGAGTGGGCGGCGTAGTACTGGGATAAGAAAATCACCCCGACGCACTCGTACAGCGCGGTGCCGTCCATGTTGATGGTGGCGCCCAGCGGCAGGGTGAAAGAGGTGATGCGGTTGCTGACTCCGCCACGGCGTTCGGCGGATTCCATCGACACCGGCAGCGTCATGGAAGACGAGCTGCTGCTGAAGGCGGTCATCAGCGCGGGCGACATCGCCTTGGCCCAACCGATGGGGCTGAGGCCGCCCAGGAAACGGAGCATTATGGGCAGCGTGATCAGCGCGTGGACCAGAAGCGTGCCGGTGACCACAGCCATGAAAACGATCAGGTCTTTGAACGGCTCCAGTCCAGTTTCGCCAACCACCTTGACCATCAGCGCAAAGACGCCGTAAGGGATCAGCGACAGCACCCAGTCGGCGACCCGCATCATCACCTCGAAACCGGAGCGGAAGAAGTCAATGATGCGCGGACCGTGCGGCTTCGGCGTGCGCGCGGCAAAGAAACCGAAGATCAGCGCGAAAATGATGATTTGCAGCATCTGACCGTTTTGGGTCAGCGCTTCAAAAACATTGGAGGGCACCATCCGCGTCAAAACATCGCCAAACGACGAACCAGCGGCTGGCTCGAAGCTATCCGGGATTTGCAAACCCAGCTTGGCGTCGACCCCAGGCTTCAACAAGTTGACGGCAATCAAGCCGGTGGAAATCGCCAGCAGCGAGGTGGTCATGTAATAGAGCAGCGTTTTGCCGCCCAGCCGACCAAAGTCCTTGCCGCTTCCTAAACTGGCCACCCCAGTAACGATGCTGGTCAAGATCAACGGCACGATCAGCATCTTGAGCAGACTCATAAAAATCTGCGCCACCATTGCAAACGGCTGAATCCAAGCCGCGCGCTGGCAGTTTGGGTCCAACACCTTTTTTACAAAGGTTTCCCCGCTCATAATCGAGACCGACGACTCGATATACGCGTCCTCTGTGAAAAACTGCAAGAGCAGGCCCACCACGACTCCAAGAGCCATGAAGAGGAGGATTTTGGTGTGCAGCTTCACCCGCCTAGGATAGTCGCGCCGTGGTTGTGTGTGGATGGTGAAGGCATAGATCCGGCGGCAAGAATGTCGCTACGCGCCATAAAAGCCGCCGGATCTATGCCTTCACCATTCAATCACCACAAAAATATCTCTACTCTCTTCCCTGCCTCCCGTGGAGGGCTTCGTTTGTTCCGGGCGAGTGGATTCGTGGATCGGGGTCGTTCGCTTCAAGGCGCGAAGCGCAGGGCGCAGCCTTAGCTACGTCCAAGCGGAAGCAACGCCGAAGCGGGCGGCCCCGGCCGCGAAGCCGCCGGTCGGGACAAACGAAGCCCGGAACCCCGGCTAGATCTCGACGCCGAAGAAGCCTTTGAGGCCGAAGCCCACGGCCATCGAAACGACGACAAACCAGAGCATGATGCTAATTTCGCCGCCGTCCATGAAGCCTAGGGGTGCATTGGCGTAAGGCACCGTGATGGTCTTGACGAAGGAGCTTGTGGGCAGGACGTCGTCGCCGAAGTAGACGATCGGGTCTTTGGCTGCGGCGAAGTTTCCGAGTGGGTCGGAGGTTCGCAATCGCGCCAGTCGGCCTGGGTTGGTGCCAACTTCGACCACTTTGTTGACCTCTTCGCCACCGTGCACGAAGACCAGGTCCTGGGAACCTTGGGTCGTGGTTTTGACGTTGAGGATGACCTTGTTGCGGGTGTTCCCACGCCGCTCCAGCTCCAATCCTGCGGGGACCTTGACCTCGACTTCGTGGGCCTGGATGCCGTCGCGGAACTCGGCGACGATCTGCATCTCTTGGCCGACCTCGGCCGGCTTGTAGGCGTACAACGCATTGAGCTGGAACCAGATCACCATGAACGGTGCCGCCAGCACAATCATCGGCAGGATGTTGAGGCTGATGTAGCCGATGTTCCACCCCATCGAGCCTACGACCCCTTTGCCTACCGTCGGCATGTCATCTTGGAAGATGCGAATGCCAAGCAGGTTGTATTTGATCCGATCTTTCACCGCCACGATCAGGCCTTGAGCCGACACGTGCGGGAAGGCCACGATGAACAGAACGCCAGTCAGTGCGCTGACTAGGGTGACCATCATGAATGGCCCCATCCAGCCCAACCCCATGTCCAACGCGGTGAACACAGAATTCAGCACCACCGGCGCAAAGTAGCCGATGCCTGCCAGAGCCGCACAAATGGCGATGACGATGAGAGTTCCGATCATGTTTCGGGTCTAGCTGATGTAACCCAAGCCGCGCAACGATTCCGTGATGTCGGCATCGGAGGAGCCTGCGCTTTCGATTTCTTTCAGTTCCTTTTCGAGCACATGCTCAACGAACTCTTCTACGGAAGAGTAGCCAGCAACCTCGGCGACCTTCTTGGCACGCTCGAGAATGTCTTTGTTAATTTTGACCTTAGGGCCTCCAAACATTTTCTTTCTCCTTAGTGGTGGGTTGACTTCGGTTAGAACAGCGGCTTGCCGTCCATTCCATCTGGCGGGGTAACGCCAAACTGGTTGTAAAGCGTAGCGGTGATGTCCTCCAGCGCCGGATCCTTGGACAGGTTAGCGCCGCTGCGGACGATGATGGTGCCGCGAACTAATTCGGGATCCATCAGGTGGGAACCGGACCAACGACTTAGGTTGTCCTCAAGCACGGCACCGCCGGTAATTTCACCAGTGGCCGCCGGGTCAGAACCGCCGTAACCGAGGTTGAAGCCAAGCTGAAGGTCTGGAGCGTAGTGGAGTTGATCTCCACTGAATACTTCGGTCGCTTTGAGCACTCGGGTAAAGACCTGAGTGCCGTCTTCGTCGTTCAGCGACAGCAACTTGTCGCGAATTTCGTCGAGCAGCGGGTTGACCTCGTCGGCCTTGACGATGCCCTGGGCTTCACGATCGGTGCGGTTGACCAAAATGCCGTTGAAACCGATACAGTAAGCCTTGCTCTTGCTCCAATCGACGATCGAGCTATCCCAATCGACCTCGCCATTGTCGAGGTGACCCATGGCAGAAATGCTGCCTGTGGTTTCGCCCTCCTTGAGCACCAAATAGCCTTCCTGAACCAGCCAATCGTTGATGTTCATGCGCCGGCGGAACGGTGCAAAACCGTGGTCAGACATGACGACTAGCTCGCCCACCGAGCCATCGCCTTCCATCGTTTCGATGCGCTGCATCAAGCGGCCAAGCATGTCGTCGACCTGCTTGTAAACGCGGTCAATCTGCTGGGAATACTGCGGATAGACCTCGTCGTCGATGGTGCCTTGCACGTCTTGGTACGGGTGCTTCTCATCCTGAGCCCACCACAGCATGTGGGAGCGCAGGTCCAAAGAACCGGTGTAAAAGAACAGCAGCCCGCCAGTGCTCTGCAGCTCGTCCATCGCGTAGTCCATCATGTTCAGGCGTTCTTCGAACACCGTATCGGACTGCGAAACGTAATCGCCCGTGTCGAGCAACTCAGCCTTGTAGGCTTTGTATGCGTCAGGGAAACCCTGGGTGTAGTACGGGCCGATGACGTCGGCAAGTTTGGTGGCAGCGTCTTCCGGAGTGGAGACCGGCATCGCCTGGTTCCACGGGTCAACCTGTACAGGAGCGGCGTAAAGTTCGAACGGCTCGGCCGACTTCAGCAGGAAACGGGTGTAACCGCTCAGTGTCATCATGCCGCCAAGCACTTCAAACTCAACGTTGACCCAGTCGGTCCATTCGCCAACGCGAGCCATGCCGAAAGCGTCGCCCATCTCGACCGTCAGCTGCACTTCGGTGCCGGTGTAATCGAGGTAAGCATCAAACGGAGTGGAAACTTCCATCTCTTCTTTGATGGTGCGGTTGAGCTCAGCAATCTGGTCACCGATCTCGGTTACTCGAGCGGTGTTTCCAGCAGCTTCCGCTTGCCGACGTTCTCGATCCAAATCAGAAATTTGATCGTGCTCCGCGTCCAAATCTTTGGCCGTGTCTTCCGGACCATAAATCGTCAACGGAATCTTGACGATGCCTTTACCCCCACCCATATCCAACACCATGCGGTTCACGCTGACGTTGCGGATGTAGTAAGAATCACTGTCCCGGTCGCTGCGGCTGGGATCTTCACTCCAGAGGAAGGCCTTGCCCGAAGCGGCACCAGCCAGGTCAGGGGCGCCCATGTCCGGAAAAGTGACGGCCGTGGTATCACGCATCGGGTAGTTGGCTGGCATGCGGTGCACGTACACCGGCACTCCAGCGTCTGACATCACTTCCCAAAATGCAGGGAAGGCGCGGGTCAGGTCTTGATCGCCGCCAAGCACCGGGATCTTGTAACCAGCCAAGCTGATTTCAAAGTCCACCGGTTCTGATTTCGCCATCGAGTTCAACACGCCGTAGTTGCTCCAGTCGACGTGAATGAAGTCGTACAAGCCATGCTTGCCGGGGTTGCAACCGGTGATGAAGTTTGACCAGGACACTGGCGATTGCGGCGGCCAGGAAGTCTGCAGTGGCTGGAAGGTACCGCTGGCCGCCAACTTGGCAAAGTTCGGCAGCATGTCGCGGTTAATCCGCTCTTGCAGCATCTCTGGGTCCAAACCGTCGACGCCGAAGACCACCATGCGGGTTTCGGAGGTCGGCTCCGCATCGCCGCACGCGGGTAGCAGCGCAGCTCCAAACAAAAGGGTCAACAAGGGGAAACGCATTAGGCTACCTCCTCCACTTGAGGTTTTTCCTCTCGGGGAGCTGGTTCAGGTGGTGCCGGGTCCGGCTTGCGATCGCCGAACAGAGCTTGAC
>CAZMDZ010000194.1:0-7629 GCA_964565175.1 uncultured Planctomycetales bacterium | reverse complement strand
AGACCAAGGTGTGAAACGGAGTGCCGGTGGGTCCGTCTAAGTAGAAAATCTGGTTGCCGGAGAATTGCAGCACATCCTGGTAGCCGTCGTTGTTGAGGTCTTGGAAAGCAATGGCGTCTTCGTAATACCAGTCGCCAACTACCCACAGAAAGTCCTGTTTGAGGGTCGAATAAGCCCTTGCAGCGGTGATCGTCGTGAGAAGGAGTTCGGGCAAACCGTCGCCGTCCATGTCATCCAGTGCTTCCACCCCACTGGCATGGGGCAGGTCAAAAAGGACTTGCTGGGTTTGCAAGTCGTAGATCACGGCGGTGCTGTAATTGGTGCGCAGCACTAGGTCCGATATGCCGTCGCCGCTGAAGTCGCCGCAGTCCCAAACTCGTTCTCCAAATTTCGGCGTCCATTTTTGATAGCCGACAAGTTCCATCAAAGGCGATCCGTCGACGCCCGAATAAATGGTGACAGTGCCGTGGCTGTCGCGGGCATAAGGAGCGCCGATGGCAAGGTCGGCAATGCCGTCGCCGTTTTGATCGCCCAGTGGAGTGATGGCATAGCCGAATAGATCTCCGGCAGTTCCATCTCGTTGGAAGAGAATTGTGCCATCAAGCCCGGAGACGATTTGAAAACGGCCTGCTTGGTAACCGGCATGGTCCGCGTTGTAATCGCCAATGGCAATGTCCTGGTGACCATCGACGTTGAAGTCATGGATAGGAACAATGCGGACGTCACTTGCTGTGGTGCCTAGATCTCGAATGACTTCCAGTTCTCCTTGAGCCGTTGCAACGCTGGAGGTGGCCAGCGAGCAAAGTAGGGCTTCAATAGCGAGCGAAGTAGGAATGCGCATGGCTCAGGGGTCAATGTTTAGGGTGAGCGGAATCGAGGTCAGTCTTCCAATCCATACAGAACCGAAAGTTTCAAAGGTGATTGCGGCTAAATAAAGTCGAGCGCCAGGCCAGCGCGCCAGATAGGGGGCGCCCGTTACTTGGGCGTCGGCTCTGCCCCGCTCGTCTAGTTGGCCGGCGAAACCCGCAGAGAAGGGCGGAGTTTGGCCGTCCAGTCCTGCTTGCAGTAAGGGGTCCCAGCCCAACGGGATTTCAAACCCGTTAATCGTGGTTGGGCCTAGTCCTGAATGGGACACCAGGATGCGATAAGGGCGCCATGCTTCCGCAGCGGGAAAGGTGATTTGGAGGTGCACCGGCTCGGTTGAACTCGCTTGAATAGCGTTGGCTGACGCAGTTAAGTAAGGGTTCATTCCCTGTGCCGTTATCCTGCCAGGTAGGTGGCCGGGGAGACCAATGGCAAGATCTGCGAAGCCGTCTTCGTTGACGTCGCCAATCGCGCACATGTCGTAGCCAAATCTCGATTTGGTGTGGCCTAAGGATTTGAAGAAGACTTCATGATCGGCTCCCGAAAGGGCAACGACGTACCCTCCTCGATGGGGTTGGCGCCAGGCAATTTGCATGGCACCGATGGCATAGTCGAGTACGCCATCGCCATTCATATCGCCGGGTCCGCAAACGCTGCTGCCAAAGCGGTCCCGTTCTCGGTCACCCAATCATTGATGAAGGATTTGGCCGGAGCCACCATCCAACATGCAAGCAGCGCCGCGTTGGTTGTCGTGATGAGGGGCGCCAATCAAAATCTCCCCGGCGCCATCACCATTCAGGTCGCCGATAGCAGCAATGGATTTGCCGAACTTCGAGTCGGGCCAAAGGATAAGCAACGGCGATGTCATCATGGCCGTCGCCATTGAGATCTTGGGCGCGGCAAAAATTTCCGCTGCTGAAGCGATACAGCAGTTGGCCGGTGAGGCCGGAGGTCACAAAAAGTCGGCCGCCGGTGAAGGCAAGGTCATCCCAGCCATCGGCGTTGACATCGCCTACGCAACCCACTCGGTCGCCCAGTTTTTGATTGGGTTCGATTCCAGTCCAATCACGAATGAGGGAACCGTCCACCCCTGATTTGACTTCCACTTTGCCATGGCCGCCTCGGTCGTCGGGGTTGCCGATTGCATAGTCTTCGACACCATCGCCGTCGGCATCTCCGGCATTGCCCACGCCCAATCCGTAGCGGTCAAAATGGTCATGGTTTTCTTCGGTGCGAATGTGCTCCCCGCTCCGACCCGAAAAAAATATGATGCGAGGATTAAGATGCACAGCATTAGTTGGACAACCCACGAGTAAATCGTCGAAGCCATCGCCGTCCTGGTCGGCCACCCTAGCCATCTTTGACGAATAAAAATAGGCCCGACAACAGCAGGGTCTCGATGGTCAAAGGTATCAAGGGTCGGCACATTTCAAGTGGGGGAGGTTGAGCCCTAATTTAGTTAGTTCCTCATCCCCTGCCTTGGAAAGAGTTTTCTCATTCGAGTCGCATTTTGTGGCGCGGCTCAAGGCCGTCGGCCGGATACCAACTCGCAGTTGCCACGCCGTCGGCCACGCTGATGGCTAAAAAACCGCCGCCGCCGTGGAAGTAGCTGTGGAAACCAGGGTTGTGACCGGGGTTGCCGCCGAATTTATGCTCGTCGTTGATCGGTCCGCAGCCTAATTCAGTCAAGCCGGTTTTCGGGTCGGTGGAGCAGTATTGCCAGTGGCGATCGCCACAGATGACGTAAGTGTTGGCTTGCTCGGATAAGAAGTCGCGCAACAGTTGGCCTTCATGGGCAAAGGCGGCATTGGCGTGATTGTCCGCCTTTCCTTTCTTATCGGGTCCAACGATTGGTCCTGGCGAAATCACGAACTTATGGGTGGCAGTGGAGGAGCGTAGCCCATCCATCAACCACCGCAATTGCTCCTTTCCAAGAATGGTCTTTTCGGCTCCATCCGCCATTCGGTTCGACGACCGAAAGTCACGGTTCTCCGTCAACCAAATCTGCACATCCTTGCCCCAGCGAATGGTGCGGTAGGTCTTTTCACCCATCGGCACCTGCTGACGAAAAATCTCCAAGCCCTGGGCAAAGGTCAACTCCCCATAGCTTTGCCCCGGCCAACAATCATTCTTCAACGTGTCGTGATCGTCTTTCATGAAATACGACGCCACCGAACGATGAAACTTCTGATTGAAACCATAGGCAAACATTAAATCCCACTTCGCCTCAGCCTGCTTCCTATTTCTGCATAACGGCGCTTTGTCGTAATAAACAATGTCGCCGGTGTGGACCATAAAGTCCGGCTCAAACTCCAGCATGGTTTGATAAGCCCGATGCCCTTCGGCTCCGGAATCAACGCTGCGCACTGCTTGGCAAGTCGAAACCACAAACCGTATCGGCACCTTCGAATCAACGGCAGGCGCAGTCCGAAATGCACCGCTCATTTTTGAACCGACCTCCGCCGACCCAATCCGCCGCGCTACCACTTCATATCCATAAGCAGTGCCAGGTCGCAGTCCGCTCAGTCGAAACTGATGGCAATAATTCTTTTCAACTCGCGTCGACGCCCATTCACTTTCCACGTACTCCTCCGCCCCTTCCATCCAATAGCGAACCCGCACCTCCGCAGCCATTCCAGTCACCACATTCGACGGCATCGCGATCTGATCCTTGGCCTTCCCGATCAAGCCCTCAGTAAAGATCGCCAACCGCGAAAAATCTGCCGACCTCTCTCGCGTAGTCCTCAACCAAACAATCGCCGAATACTGGTCCACCTCACCGACCTTCACTCCAGAGGCAAAAAAAACTCCATCCGCTTGATTCGATTGAAGCTCCTGAGTAAAGCAAACGGATCCAATCAATCCAATAGCAACCCACCCCATCCAAATCAGTCTGCGGTTCATGCACCAATCATAAATCCAGGCCCTATGAACCCAAAAACGACCCTATAAAAAAGGTGCGAGGACCCTCCCCAGAGTCCTCGCAATTCTCTCCCCCTTTGTTTCTCCCCTAGGTGAAACTCAGGTGCACATTAATAGCGATACCCCGACCCCGGGTAACACCGTAAACCTCGAATTCGGCTGAAAACGCAAAAAACCCCGGCGGGGAGGACGTCCACCGCCGGGGTTCGCTCTGAAACAACTAGGCGCCGACGGGCGTAGCTCCTTCAGCCATCAGGCCTTCGGGCAATTTCAGCCGCTCATTGCCGTAGAAGTCAATGACGTTTTGCCAGACCAATTTTTGGATATCGGAGCGACTGGCGCCGCGTTGCTCCAGCAGGGCTGCCGTTTTAATCACGTTCAGTGGATCGGACTCGCCCCAGTCACCTGAGGAGTTGACCATCATCCGCTCGGTGCCGAACTCAAGAAAGATGTTGGCGAAGCGCTCGGTCGTCAGCTTGGTGTGGGGGTAGACGGTGTGGCCCGCCCAGTAGCCGCGGTCAAGAATCATCTTGGTCGTTTCCTCAGTCGAGTGGTCAATGATCACCTGACTCGGGTCCAAACCCATGTCCTCTAGCACATCCATGGTGCGCTCAGTGCCCCGCGCTTTGTCGCGGTGGGGGGTGTGGACCATGATCGGCAGGTTGTACTCCTTGGCCAGCTCGGCGTGGCGGATCAGCGCCTTTTCCTCGGCCGGGGTGACTTCGTCATAACCAGTTTCGCCAACGCCGACTACATTGGGGTGAGTGAGGAACTCGGGCAGCATTTCCATGACCGGCTCAGCAACGCGAGGATCATTGGCTTCCTTCGGGTTCAACGCCATCAAGCAGCGGTGGGTGAGGCCGTAGTTGGCCGCCCGCTGCGGCTCCCATTCAAGCAGCATCAGGAAATAGTCGCGGAACGTACCGGGACTCGTGCGCGGCTGGCCCAGCCAGAACGCAGGCTCGATGACCACGCGCATGCCGTGGCGGAACTGGTCCTGGTAGTCGTCGGTAACGCGCGAGACGCAGTGAATGTGGGGGTCGATGAACAGCATGAGGCACAGATTGGGAACCGGCCATTCTACTCGTCACTGGAGTTGCTGGCGGTGTCGTTGCTTTCTTTAAGAGCCTCGGCGAAGGTCTCAAGACCCTTCTGGACCCGGGCCTGGACTTCGGCCGCTTTCAGCCCGGTCAGCACCTCGAGCCCGGCGTCGACGTGATCCACCGCCCACAGGTGGAATAACCCCGCGCGCACCGAGTTGATGATCTCCTCGTCGAGCATCAAATCCTGAACGTTGGACTTGGGCAAAATAACCCCCTGTTTGCCGGTCAATCCACGCGCGTGGCAGAGATCGTAAAAGCCTCGGACCTTGGCATTCACGCCACCAACCGCCATCACGTCGCCTTTCATGTTGACGGCTCCAGTCACGGCCACATCTTGGCGCAGCGGCATTTGGCCGATTGCACTCATCAAGCCATAAACCTCGGTGGACGAAGCCGAATCGCCGTCGATTGGGCCGTAGTTTTGGTCAAAGGTCAGCGAAACTTTGACCGGCAAGCCGCGTTTCTGGCCAAAGCGGTGGCGCATGAACGACTCCAGCATCAACACACCTTTGCTGTGAATCGGGCCAGACAAGTCGACGTCGCGTTCGATGTTGAGGTAGCTTTCTTCGCCCGCCGCAACCACTGCGCTGACCCGTGCCACCCGGCCGAAACTCAGTGGCCCTAAGCCAACCACGGTGAGCGCATTCAACGTGCCCACTTTCTCGCCTTCGGTGGGGATGTCATAAACGCCCTCCAACACGTGGCGCAAGTGCCACTCGGCGTCGGTTGCGTGCATGCGCCGGAAAGCGCCTTTGGCTTCCATTACATGCTCGCGCGCAATCTTCTTCTTTGGTGAACGCTCGGCGAAGTAAGACGCCTCGCGAGCGAAGTCGAGCAGGATGGGTAGCTCGGTCGAAATTTGGGTGCGTCGACCGGCCAAGTTGACCGCGCGTTCGGCCAAGGCTTGCAGGCCTGAACGTGCAAATGGCAGCAGCCCTCTTTCCGCACCCAAAGCCCGCAATGACGTCGCCAATTCGGCTACGTGCTTGCGGTTGAGTTTCACCGTTTCTTCAAATTCGGCCTTTACTTTGAAGATGTTCGGAAAGTCGTGATCTTGCACGTGCAAGCCTTCGAACAGTTCTGCACTGCCCACCAGCACCAACTTCAAGTTCAACGGAATCGCTTCGGGGCGCACGCCGGTGACTCCCAACGGTGAAATCGCTTCCAGCGCGTGAATCTCCAAACGACCTGTTTGCATCGTTCGTTTGAGCGCCCGCCACACTTCGGTTTCGCGGAAAATATCGCGCGCGTTCAACACCAGGTATCCGCCATCCGCTTCCAGCAGCGAGCCCGAGCGCACTGCCAAGTGCGCCATGCCGACGCCCTGGCGCAAAATGTGCCGCTCCACCGATCCAAACAAGTTGGAGTAGTTCGGGTGTTGCTCAAAAACGATCGGGCAGGCGCCGCTCTTTGGCAGCGAACGCACCACACTCACTTCAAATACTTCTAAACCAAATGGCACTTTGCTGGCATCGTCATCGTCGTCATCGCCGATGGCGTCACCGCGCAAAAACAATTGCGGATGAGTGTTGGCGTAGCCAGCACAGTCGCCCAGCCATGCCGCCATCTCCAAGTCAGCTTCCACTTCTTCCGCCAAGGCCAAAGTCAAACTTTGCACCAGCTCTTCCACCACCGAAGCGTCCATCGATTGAACTTGGCTGATCAAGCGCAAGCCCAAGGCCCGCGCTTTGCGTTGGACCTTATGCAGGTCGGACATCGCAGCCTCGTAGAGCTTGCCCAGCTTCTTAATTTCAGTCGCTTTGGGGCGAGCATCTTTGGGTAGTTCGGCCAAAGCCTCCAGTGGCAGCACCTGATCGCCGATGCGGCAGAAAATGTCACGGCGCGCGCCGTTTTCGTCTTCAATTTGCACCAACTCCAAGCCTGCTTTTTGCAACTCGCGGCCAAAGCGCCGGAACAACTGCTCTTCGGCGCGGCGATAACGGTTGTACAGATGCTGACGCCGTTCACTATGCGCATCGCTATCCAATATCTGCGAAATTTCGCGCGAGAGCGCGCTTACCCACCGCTGCATGCCTTCCTGCAAAGCCACTGCCTGGCCAGCTTTCAGCTCTAGATGCTTCGGCCGTACCGGGTCGTCGAAATTGTGCACAAAGACGTGCTCCTGGGGGATTTCGCACTGCAGCTTGTTGCGCAGCTGCTCAATCAAGCTGACGGCTTTTTCCGGCTCGTCGCTGCCGCCCAAGCCAGCGACGAAAACGTTGTAGCCGCTGCCTTTGACGTTGAGGCCGATCTCCAACGCCTGTAGCGCACGAGTTTGGCCCATTAGGCCGAATGCCAGCCATGGATCCGGGGCATCATCTTCCTTCTTGCGGCTCTTTGCGGCCGGAATCCAGGAGGCCGGGCAAGTCCAACGGAGGTCGCGCAGGCGGAGCTGCTGGGCACGGTGTTGCGGAGATCGGGCAGGCATTGGAGAGGCTAGAGTACTTTCTCTAGGGAGGTCGATCCCAATGGATCAGAGCTTCCCTAGCTTCTCTTTTAGCCTCGCGGTGGCCCCAGCGTCTTGTAATTGTTCGGCGACATCAATGGCGCCCTCGAGTTCGCTGATCGCATCTTCCCGTGATGCACCCTGGTGCTCCCAGTACCAAAAAACCAAATTGGCCATATTTTCACGCGCTTCCATGTGCATGGGATTGCGGTGCAGCGCAGCCTGGAGCTGGGCGACGGCTTTGGCGAAATATTCCAAACCCAAGGCTTGCTCAGGCCCATCCTGGCTAGTCCA
>CAZMDZ010000193.1:0-7643 GCA_964565175.1 uncultured Planctomycetales bacterium | reverse complement strand
CCCCGAAGGTATTTTGTTTTTAATTCAGCAGTATTTCGGTTACGGAACCCAAAATATTGTTGCCCTAAAGTAGCGTAAGTATCCCCATCGGTAAGATTAAAGACTACAATGTTTTTAGTAGAAATGTTTTTCTTCGTCCAGTCCATCAAGCATGGCAAAACAGAATACTCTGCGGTGTAACTGCACATACTTGAACCTTCATCAGATAAAGGACTCAGGCACGTCAAAGATAAAAGGTTATCAAAATCCTTTTTCTTTCCTTGAGCATTTGAGAATACCCTAGTGATTACAGGAAAACCCCCTTTCACACCCTCAAAACGCTTGTCGGTAATTGCAGGAGCAGATTTTACCAAAACTTCAATCTTGAGTTGGTCTTTTAGAACTTTGGAAACCGACTTAGCAAAAGCAGAAGTAACTGCGGAACAAGTTTGGATTCGTGTAAACATTTGTTCCCTCCTGCCCATACTCCCAGAGCCATCTACCAAGAAAAGAATTGTTGTGTCCGAAGATGGAATGTGCTGATGTTTAGAGAAAATTGTTTCGCTAAAAGGCATACGGTAAACCAATCTAGTATTCAACCTTCCCTTGTTTGTATTTTGTTTCTTGGGTTTTTTAGACTCAAGGAGCAACCTAATTTGCCTATTAAACTTTGTAGAGAGTTCGTCTCTGAATTGAATAAGAGACGAACTTACATTCCCCTCCATCATGTGTGCTGTGGTGAAAGATACTTTACTGGACATTTATTTCCTTCAAATCTACTTGACCGTTTTGGAAAGAAATTGATTTTGTAGTATTAACCATTGAACACTTACAAAAACAACCAACCTTTTCCCCCTGCATTTCAAAGAAGTATTCACCACAGGGGCATTTTAGTTTCAAAAGAGAACTATCTTCGTCCAGTTCTAGAGGAACTAAAGCCATTGCAATATCCACAGCGTTGTGGGCAGAAAAATCAGTTTCATAAGAGTATCCTTTGTTGATTAAGAACTTAATTGCTTCATCAACATCGTTCATTGTTTCACGGTCTAATCCTTTTGAGTGCTTTTTATTCAAGAGCATTTTTTCCTTCGCGCAAGCAGTTAATGCTTCTACTCGGCTTGGGCAAGGGAAGCCTTCATAGTGGCTCGGCACACGTCCAAAGTTTTTTTGGCGGTTTTTTCTGATACTACGTTCAAAATACCTTGATTCCTTTTCGTGTGCGCCAAACATAACAGAAACAGCGTTTCTCACGGTGCTTTCAAGGTTACACAAAAGTTGCCTGTCCGACTCGTAAGCAGGAATTAGGTTTTCTGTGAATTCTGTGGTGTAGTCAGCAATATCCTGTTCTGTTGCTTGAGCCAAACTTACGTTATTAAGAGTCTCTGCATCAGCGAGAAAATGTTTCATTTTGTAGAGTATTAGATTTTTTTGAGTCATTTTATTTTGTTGTTGTGAGTTAAATTGAAAGGGGTTCTTGCCCCTTGGGAGTATCCATTATACCATAAATTGAAAATAAATCAAGTGTTATCATAGAAAACACATGAGTAATTTACAGATGTTACACCCCCAGGGTTTTGCGCACGTTGGTGAGTTGTTTTTAAGTCCTTTGCGTCCGAAAGGTTTTCTGTGGTGTTATGGACTCTGATGTTCTTGTAGGATTGAATTTCCATCTCAAAATCCTTTGGGATAATAATAGGTTTCTTCCTAGATGCCTCAATCTCTCCAGAAAACTCTTTTAGCGTTGAGGCTACTTTTGTATTATTTCCATCAAATTCCCTGTCCTCAAATTGAATGTTTTTTTGCAGAAAATCTCCATCACCCTCCATCTGAGAGTTCACTAAGTCTTTTAAGGCTTCTTTGGAGTTTTCAGATAAATACATATCCATAATATCACGCCCTTGTCCCACTTGAGGCTTTCCACTTAAATATGGTTTTCCTTTTTCTTTGGTATACAAGTTTTCAATATGCTTACGCAAATCCTCTGAAAACCGATTGAAGAACTCGGCGTAGTTTTCTTTAGCAGTTGAAGTTACAATAGTATTGGTGTCTGGAGACTTACCTTTAATGTATTCATCTTCGATGTAACCCTTGTGGTGAAAAAGCAATCGATAGATAATTGAAAACAAATCATCATTGTCCACGGCTTCCCCAGAGTCATACATTGGCTTATACTTCTCAAATACTTTATCGTGCATTTTATCGATATACTTTTTCAAGTTATCGGGAGTGTTGGCATCAATTCTAATATCCTCAACGGCGTTTAGAAAAAACGCAATGTCATCACAAGCCGCACGGATAAATTTAGCATTTGGGTTTTCAGAGCCAGAGTCCATAATATCCTCAAAGGATAGTGTGGAATCCCCCATCACTAGAGAGTAAAGAGAATTATACCCTCCGTTACCATCTTCAACAAACAAAGTATCCAATGCTTCACACACGAAATTAAAACACGAAAGCCTGATGTTCAGTTCCTTATCGGACAATTTAATATGGTGTAGTTCGTGAATCATTGCACCAATAGTATCATCTACCCTTCCCTCCCCTAGAAGTGAAGTTGGAATTTTTACTTCTAGGTTTTCAACGGACGCTCGCGGGCATTCTTTTTCTCCATCAGGGAAAGTGATTTTTACTTTCTTATCAGGAACAATAATACTAGCGTAATGCTGAACTAATTGTTGGATATCAAAGAGAGTCTTAGGGGACAAAGATTCAATCTTTGCCCCACCAAGCCACCGCTCCATAAATTCAGCGTCAATGTTCTTAACGCCCTTAAAAGGATTTTCAGTCATTACTAACCGTTTGCTGATTGTAATTTGCGGTAAACACCAAGTGAATCGGCGTATTCTCTTATGATATTAGCATCGTTGAGAATGGCAGAACTGTCTTGTTGGAACAATGAAAGAATAACATTATCCAAAATTTCGCCAATGGTAAAATCTTTTACTAAAGGCATTACTTCCAAAACCATACGAGTAGAGAGACGGTCAGAAATTTTACCCTCCTCAAACATCTTATGAGTATAATCATAAATCTTGAAAAGTGGTTGTGCGATTTCCGCAGTCTCAGAATCAAATTGCTTTCTCACATAAGATTTTACCTTACTTCCTTTTAGGTAAGGAATATTGAATGAGATAAAACGGTCTTGGATTGCACGGTCGATTGAGCGAGCAGAACTATATTCAACACCAATGTTAGCAGTAGCAATAAACTTAATATTCTTCGCCAACTTTACCACACGACCATTATCTTTTTCATCTACCCGAACTTCTTTACGGAAGTCCAAAAGTGGGAAGATAATGTTGTAAGCATCATCGGAAGCACGGGATAATTCATCAAGAATAACCAAAGTATTTTCTCTTTGGATTGCCTTCAAGAAGTCGGCATCTCGGAAAACAGTATTACCATTGTCCAAAGTGAAGTATCCCAAAAGAGAACTACGGGCATCTTGTGTTGAACCACAGTTAATCACAACTGGATTTAGGTTCAACTCCTTTGCTACCTCATAGCACAAAGTTGTTTTACCACAGCCAGTTGCTCCTGTGAGCATTGTGTTTTTACCTGCCTCGACCAACTTGGTCAGGATTTTTTTCTTTACGGGGTCGATTATGAAATTAGAAGCCAAAGTGTTTCCTCCTAGAAACGGGGTTATGAAAGGGGTTTTCCCTTCCGAATCCTATACATTATACCAGAATCTGAAAGTATTGCAAGCGCAAACTTGGTAAAATTCCCATATAATTAAAATAACCCCCACCCTTTCGGGGGTGGGGGTCTAAAAACTCTTACCTAATAAATCCCAAACTAACTGTTATGGAAATACCGAACCTTGCTCAGTTTGTAGGAACGGAATTTAGTCTTTGGCAATGCGTTCAACACACTTGCTTCTTTAGTGGTTAATGGGCATTTGCGCTTTTGAACTTTGTTCCATGCCTTCTGAATTTCAGTTACTTTATTTTCAGGCATACCCGTGATATCGAACCCTTTGAGGGAATTTTGATTGTGCGCTGTTACGAGAACTTTGCGGTTTCCTTCCACACCGTTATTACGGTAGCGAAATGATTTTTCTGTAATGTAAGTTGGTTTCATTTAATTTTCTTTTAGTTAGTTGAACGTAGGAGTCGATGTTTTCTTTTCGCCTCAAAGCTGAGTTTACAAGTGAATTAGCGGACAATCTTCTCGCCCCTACAATATATTATAGACGCAATTTTCAAATAATTGAAACAAAGTGGGCAAATTCTTTTAAGAACTTATCTCCTAAGCAGTTAAAACTATTTTTAATGGTGTGTGTCAAAACGGCAGTCCTGTGAAAACTATTATTGCCCACCTGCCATAATGACAGGTGCAGGCTCAACCACCTAACAACCACCTAACAGGCTAATCAAAAACATTTTCATGGTTTTGTTACGGTTTTCCTTGCCAGACTCTCTAATAGTGTAGGGTTTTATATTTCCCCCAATTTCTTTGGCAACTTTTACAACTTCTCTAACAGAGCATTGATACTTTCATCAATTTCCTTCATTTGTTTTTCCCAAGAGGGGAGCATTCCCTCAAAATGTATTTCCCTTGGGACTTCTTCAATAGTAAAAATATCACTATCTTTTACTTTGTGTTCCTTTCTAAATTCTGTGTTATTTTCTAATTTTTCACAAATATATTTTGCGTCGGACAACCTTAAATAAATGGAAAACACTTTAGTAAAGTCAAAAGTGGTTTCCCCATTTTTAGATTTGTTTCTAATTATTAAGTATACTTTTCTTTTATTTTCCATTCTTTTCTTCTTCCTTTATAGCAATATATGTGGACGAAACTACAACCACGCCTAATGACCAAAAGTAAATCAAACTTGATTTAGCAGGGAATAACAAATATCCCATATACATTGTGGTTGCTAAGTATAACACACTTGCGAACCCTTTCACTAACTTAACTGTTGTATCTGACATCCTTTGACTTTTTTAAGGTTGGCTTCCTTTGACTTTTTTAAGGTTGGCTTCCTTTGACTTTTTTAAGGTTGGCTTCCTTTGACTTTTTTACAAAACGTAAAAGAGGAGGAGAAAACTCCCCCTCTATAAAGAACGTACTTACATTTGAGGGGGGCGACCCTGAGTTAACAGTTGTTGCATGATTCCCATCACTTGTGTGCTTTTCGGCGTAAAGCCATCTGCGCGGAACTCTTCAGGATACTCCTTAGCCAAAAGCTCTAAGACCTGTTTAACCACACTAATCATTTTTTCGTTTTCTTCCATACCTTATAATAGACAAAAGTTGAAAAAAATGATGAAAACTACCTACTTTCTTCGTTCGTATTCTTTTTAATCCACTCAATGTCCCCCGCCGTTATAGCAACCTGAATCTTAATATCGTTGATATCAGATTGCAACTGCTGCAAAGTGGGGTTGAGTTCGGATTCCATACGCTCAATCCGTGAAAAGGCTTCGTCCATTCTAGCATTAGCAGCACCGTACGCAGTACTTACACTTACAAGGGTTACAATTACTGTAATAAGATTACCCCATGTAAAACCCTTAGGTGCAGCGACTAATGGAGACTTATCAGATGTCATATACTTTATTTAGGGCTAGACAGTCTCTGTTTTATAGTAAATTGTACCTATGAAATATAGCTGTCCCGAAGTTTCATCCCCTGAAAAATTAAGAGCTGTATTCTCCGTTAAGGCAACCCCATAAGGAAATGTCTCGGCAACAGTGACAGGAGTGGTTCCTTGTGTTCTCAGAGAGAAAAAGGGAGAGGTTCCAGATTTAGCTCCATCCGTAAACCAAATAAACCCAAAAGCAGAGGATACCCCTGCCGCTAATGTTCCCTGAACTCCGTATACTACAATCTTATTTCCAGCCCCAGGTGCCGCAATAATCTCACTGTCTGTAACATCAATGTCCCCTGTATTAGATTTATCAACATGCACAAAACTAAGATTTGTAGTTCCAGGTTTAATCCCTACCTCAACAGCTGTGTCTGTTTCTTCAAGGGATATCTTTAAGTTTCCCTCAGTGGTGATATCAACATTCCCATACGAGGTATCCGGCTTCATACCAGTTAGAACCGACCTAACACATTGGGAATAATGCGAGGCATTAATAGTGGAACTTACAGGTTGTATATGCGCTGTATTCCCACTACCATCCACAGGTCGTACGCGTAATGCGCTGGCGGCTACAGTAGCCATAGAACCATCAACACCTGAATTAGTGAAGTCCCCTAACGCAAGCACCTGCCTGTAGTCCCCGCCCTCAACCTGCACTGCGTCTATCGCATACGCTTGGTCAGCCCCCGAAACATTGATTGTGGAATCAGACATTAAGAATTATCTCTAATAAGCTGAGCGTGGATTGTTAGGTAATGCTTCGATGTAGAACCTGGAGCCATAATATGGTCCACCTTCACGCCCGCTCCAGGGCTAACTTTGATAGGTTGAGGCGTACATTGAAAGAACGGCCCCTCCCTATGCGCTGAAAAAATACATAACGTAGCTGCATCAAAGACATTACTAGTATGGGTGATTCCACTATCGTAAACCCCACCATTAAAAGGCGTTGTGGGGTCCGCTGAATTATCCGTACTTGCAAAAAGAGCGGTAATTAACCACCTCCAATTAACCGATGCGCCCGGAAGTCCAGACGCTTCAGGGAGAATAAAAGAGTGGTCCGGTATTTTAGAACCCCCCGTTCCTTGGAAGGAGCTTACGTAAAGGTCCCCACTTTCTCTTAGGTGTTGGACACTAGGTCCCCCTCCTCTTCCATATGATTGCCCTGTATAATTAACCATTTAACTTCTCGCTGCTACTCTTGTATAGAAAACCGTGAACACGTCGGTGTTACCCGCCCCTCCAGTCTTTAAGATATCCAATTTTAGGGAGGCACCATCTGCCACCTTAAAAGGAATACTAAGCTGTACAAAACAGGGACCTTTTCGGGTAACCGCAAATGTGGCAAAATCGTCTGCATGTACTGTACCCTCCGCATGACCCGTGTTAGACCCATAAAGTGCTCCCGCAAATGCGTTGTCCGCTGTATTCCCCGCCGAGTAACCCCAAATTAAATAATAAGCATTCTCATTAGTTTCCCCTGTAAAAACAGCAGAGGACGCATCCGGCAAGATGTCCTGCAACCCTGTGATGTTCGTATATTGAAAAGAAGAAGTTGATAAAGGAGTACTCTCCCTCACCTGTTGGAGAGTAGGTCCCCCTCCAATCCCGTAGTCTTGCCCGATATAATTTATTGCCATGTATTAACCCTCACGTTATATAGAGGATTTTAAAGAACAATCCGGAGGATAATCATAACTTAAACTAACACGTCCAAGAGGCACAACCTCCACCTCCGGGTACTCCTGCTTCGCCAAATCGGGTAGCTTTTTTCTTTCAGTTCCTACGTTTTTAACCCCCGTTGCTCTTTTACAGATGAGTTCATTTATTTTCTTGGCTATTACGTCAACCCAATCCTTGGATGTCCATACGTCAAACACGCGGAGAAGTTGTTTTTTCCCCTCCCCCCAAGTCCCCCTCTTAACAAAACTAGTGCGGATAATAAGGTCCTTCTTTCTATTAAAGTATGCTTCCCCCGCTAATTTAGTGTATCCATAAAAGGTAAAAGGGTTTACTTTGTCCCGTACTGAGTAACTTCCTTTCAGACCTTCATACACGTAGTCTG
>CAZMDZ010000192.1:2953-7644 GCA_964565175.1 uncultured Planctomycetales bacterium | reverse complement strand
CAGGTTGGTTGAGCAAGCGCTCGACGTAAGAGCCGGTCGGCGCGTTTTGGGTTCGCTGTTGCAGGCGGCGAGCAAGCGCAGGAATTCCGAAATCCCGGCCCCAACAGGTACGGAGATTCTTGTGACAGAAGCCAGGGTCGGCTTGACGAACGGTAAAACGCAGCGCATCGCGATCGCAATCGAGGTCCACCCGAATCAACTCTTGCACCGCCCCTGAAGTTTCCCCTTTGATCCACAATCCGCGTTTGCGTGATTGATAAATGCCACGGCCTCGATCGATGGCGGCAGTCAGTGATTCCTTGCTCGACCAACACATGCCCAAGGCGATGCCTAATTCGTCGCAAACCACGGTTGGCCACAGGCCGTTTTCATTTGCCGGCGCAAGCGGAGCGGCAAATGCTTCGGCAAGACCGAGTTCGGCTTTGTAAAGCGCCATGCCCACTTGGGCGTCGGCTCCACGCAGATCAAGTTGAGCAATTTCATCGGCCGTGGTAACGCCACCGGCAAAGGTGATTTCTGCCCCATCCGCGGCGGCCAGGATGCGATCGACCTGTTCCAAATCAATGCCTTGCATGCGCCCTTCACGCTCGACCAAAGTCACCATGAAGTGGTCGCTGTAGGAGCGCAACTCCGCCATTCTTTGTTCGACGGTGCATCCGGTTTTGGTCCGCCAGCCATCCACCACCACTTCGCCGTGCACGGCATCCAACGCAACAATGACTCGATCTTTGGGCAGTTCAGCAAGCACTTCTGGCCGTGCCGCGGTGCCAAGAATGATCTTCTCCGCGCCGCGATCCAACCAATCCATTGCTTGCACGGCGGTGCGAATCCCGCCACCGACCCGACAACGGGCGACATTGAGTAAGTCCTTAATCGTTTGCTGATTGCAACCCTTGCCCAAGGCACAATCCAAATCAATCACTGCGATCTCCCCCACTCGGGAAAACCGTCGCGCCAGTGGTCGCGGGTCGCCAGCATCGAGCTCCAAAGCCCTGCCGCCGATCAATTGGACCGCGTTACCGTTGATTAAGTCAATGGAAGGAATGATCATTTTCGTACCTCGATGCCCAGGGCGCCAAGTTCTTCTTTAAGCGCAGCGACTGTGGTTTGTTTGTCGTGAAAAATCGACGCCGCCAACACTGCGTCGGCGCCAGCATCGACTGCTTGTTTGAGGTGTTGGGCGGTTTGCGCGCCGCCAGAGGCAATCACCGGAACCGAAACTGCCGACGAGACTGCGGTTAACAGTTGCAAGTCATAACCGGCTTGGGTTCCATCGCGGTCGAAGCTGGTGAGCAGAATTTCGCCTGCACCCTCAAGGGCCGCTTGTTGCGCCCACGAAACCGCATCGAGTTCCAACACTCTGCTGCCGGAGTGAGTGACCACCCTCCAACCGTCGCCTTGGCGCACCGCATCAATTGCCAGAACGGTGCATTGGCGACCGAATCTACGGGCGATTTCACCGACTAAATCGGGGTCGGAAACAGCGGCTGTATTCAAAGCAACCTTGTCCGCACCCGCAAGCAACAAACGCTCGACGTCGGCTGCTCGCCTGACGCCACCACCAACGGTCAGCGGAATGGCCAATTCGTTGCGGATGTCGGCGATGACCTCCAACTGGTGGCCACGACCTTCGGGAGTTGCCGAGATATCGAGCACCACCAGTTCGTCGGCGCCTTGCTGTTGGTAGGCAAGAGCGAGCGCAGTTGGGTCGCCGCTATCGCGAAGGTTTTGAAAACGCACGCCTTTGACCACCCGGCCTGCGTTGACGTCCAAACATGGAATGATGCGGGTTTTCAGCATGAATTTTCTCCGGCCAGCAACCATCGTTGAAGCAACTGCTGCCCCCACTCGCCGGAAAGCTCGGGGTGAAATTGACAGGCAAGGACTGGGCCGCGTTCGACGGCGGCAATGAATTCGCCGCCGTGGTTGGCGGTTGCGAAGTTCCAGTTTTCCTGACGTAGCTCGGCGGCAAAGCCTGGGCTAATCGACCAGCGGAATGAATTGGCGAAGTAAGCATCTCCGTCGCAAAGTAGAGCGCAGGCGTCTTGTTGTTCGACTTGATTCCATCCGATTTGCGGTACCGGCACCGAAGCTGGAAAGGACTTCGCCGTTGCCGCAAGTAGATCAAGTCCGGAACAACCAGGACTTTCCTCGCTTTGTTTCCCGAGCAAGTGCATGCCCAAGCAGATCGCCAGGGTTGGCTTTTGTTGCTTCACGCGTTGTTGAATTGCACCGATTAGATTGAGCTCGCCCAACGTCTCCATTGCCGCAGCGAATGCGCCCACACCTGGGAGGACTAAGCGATCCGCTTTTAGGATTTGTTCCGGACGATTCACCAGCATCGGTTGCAAGCCAAGACGCACAAAGCTTGCTTCTAGGGAAGCCAAATTGCCTACACCTGTTTGAACAATGGCGACCTGGTTCATAGCACACCTTTGCTGCTAGGCACGGAAGTGGAACCGGACCGTTGGACTGCCTTTCTTAAGGCAACAGCGACCGCCTTGAATGCGGCTTCAGCTTTGTGGTGGTCGTTTTCACCAGCGCTGACTTTGACGTGCAAGGTCAGGCGGGCGGCAGTGGCAAACGAAGTGAGCACGTGGCTGAGGTTTTCGCATGCAAGCTGACCGATGTTGGGTCGGCGCAACTTCAAATCGACCATCGCAAAAGGGCGACCGGATAAATCGCTGAATTCCTTTGCGTTCGCCCAATGCGGAATCGAATGCTGCGCCCAACATGAGTGCTGTGTCTTCGGCGGTGTGATGATCGTCAACTTCCAAATCGCCTTGGCAGCGGATCTGCAAATCCAAACCGGCGTGCACGCAAAGCGCGGTGTACATGTGGTCCAAAAAACCAATGCCGGTTTGGATATCGGCGCTGCCGCTGCCATCCAGATTCAGGTTGACGCTGACGTCCGTCTCGTTGGTCGTTCGTGTTTGTTTCGATTTCCGACTCATCGCAGCAACTCCTCGATTTCGTTTCCGTTGCGGAGCACTCGGGCTGCACCTGCCTCAAGCAATGCCGCGGTATTGGCAGACGGTTGGCCGCCCGGCGCGAGCACGCCGATGGGTAAAACACTGGCGTCGCGAGCCCCATTGGCGGCGGCGACGGCGGCGCGGATATCGTCGACGGTGTCGCCGAGCATCCATGCTCGACGAATGCCTAACTTTTCCATCGCCAATTGCACCGGCGCTGGATCGGGCTTGGACGGAGCGTCTTCCATCGCCACGACCACTTGGAAAATTCCATCTAGGTTGAAGCGTTCCAGAAACATTTTTGCGTCGGCACGAGGTCGACCGGTCACAACCGCAAGGGGCATGATCAAAGCCAATCGCTTCAGCACTTGAGCCGACATCAGCAGCTTCTCTTCGCGGCATAGCCCGGACCCAACTGGATCGCCGAGATAGATCCGATCGAACGCCTTTCGGATTTCTTCCACCGACGCGGTGATGCCGTTCTGCTTCAACAACGCCTGAGTTAAGCACCAATCGTTGTTGTAGCCTCCCTCCAGTTTCAGGCTTTCAATCTGCTTGAAATCAACCTCGATTCCATACTTCAAACATGTTTGAATGATCGCCATGCGAAAAGAAGAGGAGACGTCGGCGAGCACTCCGTCCATGTCGAACAGCAATGCTTCTGGTCTTTGCACGGTTGCCAATGCCTGTTCCAATTGACTCAATCCGGTTTCATCCGCCGGACAGCCCACGCGGATGCCGTCTTTCAGTTCTTCGCGATCGGCAAAGCCTCGCACCCGCACTCCCATTCCAGCCAAGCCATCTCGCAGCCAATCGGCTTTGGGCGACCTGGCCATCACAAAGTTTGCTTGACTAGGTTGAGGTCGGCAATCCGCCTGCTCCAGTAAACGGGTCAACCGACGGCGAATTTTTTCGGTAGCCCTAACTTGTTTCTCCATTTGTTCCCGTTGGCCAATCCATTGCCGCCGAGCCAGTTCCAAACTTAAGGACGACACCGGGTACGGGCCGCCGGCAGCTCTCATTGCCTTGATCAATGGCTTGGAAGCCAACGCATAACCCACCCGCAATCCAGCTAGCCCCCACGCTTTGCTGAAGGTTCGCGTCACGATCAAATTGGGGATCTCCAAAACCTCTGCCCAAGCTTCTCCGCTGTACTCGCTATAAGCTAAGTCCAAAACAAAAACGCATTGAGGCAGCTTCTGCGAAAGCCGTCGAAGGTCGTCGATAGAAGCCATTGCCCCCGTCGGGTTGTTCGGCGTGACCAACACAATTGCCGACGTGTCGTCATCGACTTCAGCCAACACTTGCTCGAGGGGAAACGCCCCACTTGGCCATGGCACTTCTTTGCAGACACCACCGGCGAGCGCGGCGTAGCGTGGAATCATTTCAAAAGTGGGTACCGGAAGAACGATGTTGCGACCTGGTTCCAGCAAGACCCGGCAGATCCGGTCAAGGGCGTCGTCGGCGCCAGCGGTGAAGATGACCTCATCGACGTCGAGGCCAAAGTAGGCAGCAATCTCGGTACGTAAGGGCAGGTCGTTGGGATAGCGATTGAGCAGCGATGATGGCAACACCTCGCCGTCGATGGCGATTTCCATTTGCGGCGCCACGCCTTCATTGCTGTCCAATCGAAGCTCGACCGAGTTCGGCGAGCCGGATTTGCTGTAGCCCTTCAAACCACGAACGCGGCTTGCAAGCTGAATGTTGGAGGTCATTTTC
>CAZMDZ010000192.1:0-2943 GCA_964565175.1 uncultured Planctomycetales bacterium | reverse complement strand
GATCAAGCCACAATTTGGCCGAGTTCCATCACCACGAGGTCCGCCGCGCCGTTGGTTTTCAGAAGCGGAATGAGTTGCGGCAACGACTTGCTGGGGACTGCGGCTTTGATCGCAAACCCGGCTTGATCGTGAAGTGGGGCAACCGTTGGTTTGCGCATGCACGGCAACACTTCAATCACTCGATCCAGTGAATCTGGACCGACGTTCATTTCGATCATCACTCGCGAACGGGCGAACAAAACCGACTGCAGAAGCATCGCCAAGTCCTCAATGCGCTCGCGATTGACACGGTTGTCTAGTGCTCGCGGATTGGCGTAAAGTCGCGTCGTCGACTGCAACAAGGTGTCGATCACGGTCAAGCCGTTGGCGCGCAAGGTGCTGCCAGTAGCGGTGTTATCAACAATGCAATCGGCGTCTTCTGGAGGAAAAACTTCGGTCGCGCCGAATGAGCGGAAGAAACGAGCGTTCAGCCCACTGCTTGCAATCCACTTCCGGGTGATTTGCTCATACTCGGAGGCAATCACCAACGATTGGCCGCTCTTTCGCTTTAAGTTCCAAGATTGCTCCGGGGCAGCGGCAACGATAGTGACGGGATCCAATTCAAGGTCCAGCATCTCGACCACATCCACATCCAGCTCCTCCACCCAATCGGCACCAGCAAAGCCGACGTCGCGGCTGCCCAGGTGCAGCATCTCTAGGATGTTCTGCGGCTTGAGGATCTTGACCTCAAAGCCGGGAATCGAGTTTTGCGGCCGATACGAGCGCTGGACAGCGGACAAATCGAAGCCAGCATCGCCCAGTAGCGTGAAGACGGCATTCTGCATCCGTCCCTTTGGCAAGGCGAGTCGCGTGAGTGGCAGTTCGGAATTCATGGTCGGGTTTCTTTCCCGACCTCGTGCCAACGATCACGCCCTAAACGCAAAAACGCCGGCTCAAGGCCGGCGAGTTTGATGGGGAGCAGTCCTAAAACGCAGTCATCAGCCGACCCGATTGGGGTGGTGATGATGGTGGTTGCGCTGGACGGCGTTGCTCATGGGCGAGAAGTGTATGGCGCAAACCGAAGTTGCGCAAGCCCAGATTCCAAAATTTATTCGAGCCGCCCCACTCGCGCCATCCGTCGGCAGAAGTAGAAAATCTGCATCAGGTGTTCGACGTAATCGGTTTCGATGGAATAAGCCATTACTCGGTTCGGCTCCGCCGCGATCAAACGTTTCATTTCATGCTGACGAGCTTCTTCAGCCTGGCCTTTCAACTCCGGCTTCATCGACAGCACCAAATCACCGGCTTCGGCGTTGCGCTGGGTGACCGCTAGCAGCGCGGTCTCGTAAGCACGCAGCACCGAGCGGTGTACACCTTGCATCACCCTTTGCGTTTCCTTGGAAATCACAACATTGTCGGCGACACGACTGCGCCCCAGCGGGACCAAGTTGCGCTCAATCAAATCACCAATGCTTTCCAAGCTATTGACCGCTTCAAACAACTGCACTAATTCTGCCGTCAGCACTTCAGGAAGTGACCGCTGGCTAATTTTGCCCAAGTACTCAACCACAGTACCGTGCAGCAGGTCAATTTCGTTATCCATCGCCTCGAGTCGGTCAAGTTCATGCTTGCTACCTTCGACCACAATCTGATGCGATTGATCCAGCATGCGCTTGACGCGGTTGCCCATGTGCAAGATTTCCAAGCGAGCATGGTCCAGCGCAAACGAAGGCGTATCGAGCAAATTGCTATCCAAATACTTTGCCTTGACTTGTTTCTCTAGCTTGGTTGGACGATCTTTCACCGCCCAACTAACAAAGCGTGCAAATAACCCGGCGAAGGGTAATAGCACCAATGCGTTGATGATGTTGAAGATGGTGTGAGCATTCGCAATTCGCCGTGGAGTCTCGGCCGCGATGCGTTCGGCATCGGCAAGTTCGGGGTGGGTTGGGGAAATCGCTTCCGAAATCACAACTAAGTGATCAATGATGCCGATCCAAATCAGAACGCCGATCACGTTGAACATCACGTGAATCAATGCCGCACGCAATGCTTCGCGCGGGCGACCAACCGCAGCAATCAGCGCGGTGATGCAAGTGCCAATGTTCGCCCCCAGGCACAATCCAATGCCACCGCCCAAGTCCACCACCCCTTGCTGGGCGAGCAAAATCACCACCGCAGTCGTCGCCGAGGAGGATTGCACGATTGCGGTGAATGCCGCACCAGCCATAATCGCGAAGCCCGGCGTTTCCATTTCGGCCATCCAAGACAAAAACGGTGGATGGCTGCGCAGTGGTTTCATCGCCTCGCCCATCAGCATCATGCCGAGGAAAATCAATCCAAGGCCCATCACCAAGCGGCCGTGATTGCCCCACTTTTTGCGCGAGACAAAGCTGATGCCATAACCAATCGCAACCAGCAGCAACGCATACTTGGTGACCTTAAACGCAATCACTTGGGCAGTGATGGTGGTACCAATATTCGCGCCCATGATCACGCCGACCGATTGAGTCAGCGACATCAGGCCAGCCGAAATAAAGCCCACCACCAAGACCGTGGTCACCGAGGACGACTGAATCACCGCGGTCACAAAAGCACCTGTGGTCATGCCCATGAAGCGATTGCCGGTCAGCTTCTTGAGCACGGACTTCATGCGGGCACCGGCAACTGCCTTCAATCCGTCAGCCATCGTCTCCATTCCGAACAGGAACAAAGCGAGGCCGCCAAACAAGCCCATGAAAATTGGGAACCACTCCATTGCTACACAAGGACTAAGCCGACGCCGTCCACTGCTGCTAAGTTACACTCGCCCGGTCGAAATCCGAACCTTCGGTGGCAGAAAAGATGTCCGCGCCAAACCCCCAGGTCGAGCAGATCACCGCCCTCGCCGACGAGGTTGGGCTGGTCTTGCGGGCGGTAATCCCGGCGCAGCGGCTGCCCGTCATCACCGGCCCGACGCCCAGC
>CAZMDZ010000191.1:0-7658 GCA_964565175.1 uncultured Planctomycetales bacterium | reverse complement strand
GGGGTCAGCGAAGACGCCTGCACCTGAAGCGATTTTCTCGCTCAGGCCAGCCACTTCCCAGTGCATGACGCCAAAGATGAATTTGATCGCCAGGCCTACCGCAGCGGAGAAGCCAATGAACGAGCCAAAGGTCATCGTGTAGATGATCGTCATCACCCACGTGTGCTTGTTGTTAAAGATCTTGTACTGGCGATCCAAGTTGCCCTTGATCTCACCGGGTGACAAGGCCTTCATCAAGAAGACGGTGGCGGCAATGACGCACGGCAGCACAATCCACTTCACCCATGTCATCGAGATGTAAGTCAAGATGAAGTAGAGGCCAGCGGCGGCTGTTGCAAAACCAATCAGCAGCAGCCAAGTGATGCGGCCAAAGGAAACCATCGGCGACTTGAGGCCGGGGGTAACGGCATCGGTTTTGATGTTGTTGAGCTTGAACCAACCGAGGAAGGCAAGCGGGATCAACCAGTACATCCAAACCCAACCGGCGCTCGACAACCAGGTGTCGGAGCCAGCGTCAATACGCTTAAAGATGGTTCCACTGGTGGAAGTCAGTTGCTCTGGGTCGCCACTGAACGGTCCGACGATCGCCGCCGTCATGCACAGCGGGATCAGGATCTGCATGGTGGTCACACCAAAGTTACCCAACCCAGCGTTCATGCCAAGCGCATAGCCTTGCACCTTCTTCGGGTAGAAGAAGCTGATATTCGACATGGAGGAGGCAAAGTTACCGCCACCGATGCCTGACAAAAATGCCAGCAACATGAAGACCGTGAAGGGCGTTTCCGGATCCTGCAGAGCAAATGCCGCCCCTAGTGCCGGAATCATTAGCAGTGCCGTCGTAAAGAAGATGGTGTTTCGACCACCCGCCAAACGAATGAAGAAGGTACTAGGAATGCGCAGGGTGGCGCCGGTCAGGCCAGCAATCGCCGGCAGCATGAACAGCAGGCCCATTGCTTCCTCCGGCGACTTGCCGAAGGTAAAGCCCAGGTTTTTCATTTGCACCGTAATGATGCCCCACATCAGCCATACGGCAAAACCGCATAGCAAGCTGGGGATCGAAATCCATAGATTTCGGGTGGCTACCTTTTTGCCGGTAGATTCCCAGAATGCCTGGTCTTCGACATCCCACTTTTCAATGTTGCTCATCCTGTGACTCCAGCTGCAGCGGAGTCAGAGACATCCGCTTCGTCGTGGTGGGCGTCGGCAAAGGAACCTTTCGGCTCCTTCAACGCCAGGGAGGCGATCATGCACACGATGGCGCAACCGCTGATGGTGAGGAAGAAGGTCGGCGGGGTCACGAAGCTGAACACGGTCAGCAAGCAAACTGCACCAACGTTTCCGTAAGCGCCAACCATGCCAGCAATCTGGCCAGTCACGCGCTTCTTCACGAGCGGAACCACTGCGAATACCGCGCCTTCACCCGCTTGCACGAAGAACGAGCAGCACATGGTTGCAGCGATTGCTAGTGGGATCGGCCATGAGCTGTTGATGTTGCTCATCAGGAAGTAACCGACGGCCAATCCTGCGAGCAGGAAGGTCAGCGTCTTACGACGGGAGCCAAGCTTGTCAGAAAGGAAGCCACCCATTGGACGAGCAAACAGGTTCATGAATGCAAACGATGCGGCAATCATGCCTGCCTGTGCCAAGCTTAGATCGAAGGTGTTCTTGAAGAACAGCGGCAGCATCGAAACGACGGCCAGCTCCGATCCAAAAGTGACGAAGTAGGCCAAGTCCAGAATGGCAACCTGACGGAATTCCCATTTATCATCTTCGTCGTATCCCTCTCGAATTTGAGGGGCGTTAATGGTCCAAGCTTTATAGGCTTGAAAAAGGAAGATGGTGATCAAAACGCCGTAACCAATGTGGGCGCCTTGAGTCGGCAAGAATTCGAAGTTGTGCAGCTTCCATACCAGCAAACCGAGCGCAAAAATCATCGGCAACTGCATGAAGATCAACCCATACAGCGAAGCCATCGATGTGACTTCCATGGCGCCAGCGCGCTTCGGTTTGTGGTAGGTTTTGCCCGGAGGCGTGTCGGTCACACTGGCGTAGTAAATGAAGCCGTAGATTAGGCAGATCAGGCCAGTCATGGCGATGGCGTATCGCCAGCTTTCCTCTCCTCCACCTAAGAACGACCCCAAGAAGATGGCGATCGTTGGCAGGGTGAATGCGGATGCTGCGGAACCGAAATTGCCGAAGCCACCGTAGATGCCTTCTGCCTCGCCCACGTCTTTGGGTGGGAACCATTCCGCAACCATGCGGATTCCAATGACGAAACCTGCGCCGATGACACCCATCAACAGGCGGGTGATGACCAATTGAATCATCGTGCTTGACATCGCGAAGATGAAGCACGGGATGGACATCACAATCAGCAGGCCGGAAAAGACTTTTCGCGGACCAAACTTATCCAACAACATACCGATGATGATGCGCGCCGGGATGGTCAACGCAACGTTACAGATCATCAATACCTTGAGGTCGCCGTCGGTTAGGTTGAGGTCCTCCTTCATGGCAGCGGCAAGCGGTGCCATGTTGAACCAACACACGAACGTCAGGAAAAAGGCAAACCAGGTCATGTGAAGGATCTTGTAAGGACCCGTAAATGACAGGAATCGCAGTGGGTTGAACTCTTTGCTACTAGCAGACATCGCGGAACTCCATTCCGGAATGAGGGGGAAGGGTGTAGCGGGTGGCGGGCGGGTGAAGGGTCTGGCGAAGCGGAGAGAGAAAGTGGACTCTCCGCTCGCCAGTTTGTGAGTTAGTCGCGAATGCGAGTGCGCTTGCGGTCACGGTTCCACAAAACGACCTGGGTTTTGCGCCACAGGTACGGGTTCGGGATCACGATGACGTGGATCAGTCGCGTGAACGGGAAGAAGCCGATCAGCAACCAAGCATTAATGATGTGCAACTTGACCAGCAGTGGCATGCCTGCCACGTAGCTCAAATCCGGTTGCAAGGTGAACAGCGACCACAACCACGGCGAAGCGTTGGTATCGAACCAAGAGCTGCCCCAGCCGTTGTAGATGGCGACAAAATGCCAAGAATGATTTGGGCCAGCAGCAAAACCAGGAGGACCCAGTCGGTGCCGTTGGTGATCACTCGAATGCGCGAGCTTTGCAAGCGCCGTGACATTGCGTTGACCAAGCCGATCAGGGACATGATGCCCAAGGCTAGACCGGTGACTTCCAGGAAGATCAACCGCACAAGCGACGTGTTCCACGCCAACAATGTGTCGGGAATGAACAACCCGGCGAGGTGGATCAGCAGAACGCCAATCAGGCCGTAGTGAAATGGAACCGTGCTCCAGAAGTGTTTGCGGTTATCCAGAAACTGAGAAGACAGACTGGTCACCGAAAACGGACGGCGGCGATAGCGAATCGTACCGACCAAGAAGAACAGAACCAGTGCGACGTACGGGAGTACTACGAAAAACAGAGTGTCGGACATGGTTAGCTGTGGTTGTAGGCTTGCTGAGCGTGGTGACGGATCATGTGCAGCACGGCATCCAACACCGGTTCGTATGGGTTTTGATCAGCAGCAAGGCTGACCAAGATTTTTCTCACTGCCGGCTTGACGACTTCCGCCGACAACGACAATGCTTTGTCCGGTTCGCACCGACTGAGCACTTGGAGAACCAAGCTCAAGTGGTCGGGCAATTCAGACTTTTCTGGGATCTCGTGGGTGCGCAGTAGGTCGCGCATGGCCACGAGAAACTTGCCGCGGTCGTAGGTTTCCCCGTAAACGTGCCAGCCAATCTCCAATGCAGCCGTTTGGCTGTTGTCGAAAGTCACGCAGTACAGTTCTTCCATCTTCTCGGCGGTCTGCTCGGCGCTGTAAGCCAGGAATGGTTCCAAGACTTCGCCAGCGGCCGGGCACTCGGCGCGGACCTGAGCTACCCATTCCTCGGCGGCTTCACAGAAGCCAGCCTTGGGGTAGTCCAGTAGCCGCGCCAGCGGCCCGTAAACCTGTTGATTCATGGCCATGATCACACTCGCATCGGGGGCTCAGTGAAACCGAAGCCAGTGGACTGCTTGTGCTCCAACGGATCCTGCAGCATTTCGATCGCTTGCTCGCGATGACTTGGCGGAATGATGAAGCGCTCTTCGTACTTGGCGAGCGAAGTCAGCTTGTAGATTGCTTCCGCTTGCTCAACTGTGCAATCGGCTTCAACCAAGGCTGCCTTAGCAGTTGCCTCGTCGACATCCCCCACCGTCAAGTGGCGGCGCCACATGCGTACGGCGTACTGCTTGCGCAGGGCGTAACGCACAGGCTCGATGTGACCGGCACCAAAGATGTTGGCCAGGTACTGCATCGGCACGCGTGCCTCGTCGACTTCGTGCAGCAGGCTATCGCCGTTGTTGCGCGTAGCCTCACCGTTCTTCGAAGAAACCACTGGTGACAGCGGCGGGACGTAGAACAGCATCGGCAAGGTGCGGAACTCAGGGTGCAACGGCAAGCCGAGACCCCACTCCATGACGAACTGGTAGGTCGGCGAATTCTGAGCCGATGTGATGACATCGTCTGGAATGCCATTGGCCTTGGCAGCTTCGATGACCTCTGGATCGTTCGGATCCAAGATCAGCTCGCGCTGCTTGCTGACCAATTCTTCTTCCGGGCAACTAGCCATCTCTTCGATGCGTGACGCATCGTAGAGCACGTTACCCAAGTAACGAATACGGCCGACGCACGAGTGGTGACATGCCGGCGGCTTCGAGGTCTCGAGGCGCGGGTAGCACAAGATGCACTTCTCCGACTTACCCGTTGACCAGTTGAAGTAAACCTTCTTGTACGGGCAAGCTGGCACACAGGAACGCCACGCACGGCAACGCTCTTGGTTGACCAACACGACACCGTCATCGCCGCGCTTGTATAGCGCACCTGACGGGCACGATGCAACACATGCCGGGTTGAGGCAGTGGTTGCACATACGCGGCAGGTAGAAGAACGCCAAACGCTCGATCTCGAACATTTGCTGGCGCAACTCAGGCGACAGCCCTTCGAGGTTCGGGTCGTTTTCGGCGTAAACTGGCGATCCACCGAAGTCATCGTCCCAGTTGGGACCTGCCTTCACGTCGATGTACTCGCCGGTAACCATCGAGATCGGCATGGCGGTCGGCTGGTCATCACCCTCCGGCGCGTCAAACAGATCCGAGTACTTGTAGGTCCACGGCTCGTAGTAATCGTCCATGGTTGGCATGGACGGGTTATGGAAGATGTTCGGGATGATCTTGCTGCGGCTAGTTGAGCGGAGCTGCAACTTGCCGTCGACCATTTCCCAACCACCTTTGTAGTTCACCTGGTCTTCCCAACGCGTCGGGTAGCCGGTTCCCGGCTTCGTCTCGACGTTGTTCCACCACATGTACTCAGTACCCTTGCGGTCGGTCCAGATGTTTTTGCAGGCGATGCTGCAGGTGTGGCAACCGATGCATTTGTCCATGTGGAACAGCATCGAAACTTGTGAGCGGACGTCCATTATTATTCCCTCCTTTGCCTACCAGATGAGTTTGGGAAGTTTGCGGACCAGCACATGGGTGTCTCTGTTGCACCCAATCGGTCCCCAGTAGTTGAAGTGGTAAGTGAACTGTCCGTACCCACCAATCAGCAGGTTCGGCTTGAGTCTGGTTCGTGTCAGACTGTTGTGACCACCAGCGCGGCGCTTGCCACGCAATGGCGACTTCGGTACCGAGTAGGTCCGTTCCGGCGAGTGGTAGATGATGCAGATACCCTTCGGGATACGAGCACTGACTGCGGCGCGAGTGACAACAACACCATGGTCGTTGTGCACCTCTACCCAATCGTTGTCGTTAATACCGATGGACTCCGCTTCCTTGTCATTCATCCAGAATGGCTCTACACCACGCGACAGAGTCGTCATGCGATGGTTATCGCCGTAGGTCGAGTGAATGTGCCACTTGCCGTGAGGCGTCAAGTAGTTCAAGCACAGCGTGTCACCCTTGGCGATGCCACTGTCATCCGACACTCGCATGTCGGCGTATTCAACTGGCAACGGCTTCGGCTTGTAAGTCGGCACGTGTTCGCCGAACTGAATGTAGCCTGGGTGATCCAAGTAGAAGTGCTGACGACCGGTAAGCGTCCGCCATGGCACGTTGTGTTCGACGTTGTAGCTAAACGGCGAGTAGGTACGACCATCGTTGATCTTGGCCGACCACATGGGCGAGTTGTGCTGGCGACGCGGTTGAGCTTGAATATCTTCAAACTGCATGCGCACCGAGCGAGTTTTACCAGCCAGCTCATCTGCCAGCGGAAAGCCAATCTTCTCTTCCATGTTCTTGTAAGAGCGATAGGCCAATTCACCATTGGTTACCGACGCCAAGTTAAGGATGGCGTTACATGCATCCTTGCCAGTAAGCAGCGACGGGTACTTCTTGCCTTCGAACTCGGTGGTCCGACCATGCTCGACCATTTCGTCGTAGAAATCGTCGATGTGGTAGTGCGTACCGTGCGCGCCAATGCCCTGTTCACGAGCCAGCGGACCGTAAGCAATGTACTTGCCATACAGGTTCCTGTAGTCGCGCTTGACAACCTTCAGGCCAGGCATGGTCTTGCCAGGAATGGCTTCGCATTGCCCCTTGTCCCAATCCAGCATTTGCGATTGGGCGATTTCGGCAGGTGAATCGTGAGCCAGCGGCGATGCGACGACGTCTTCGACTTCAGCCGGAAGGTGAGTCTCGGCCAACTTGGCGAACTCCTTCGAGATCTCACCAAAGATGTCCCAGTCAGACTTCGACTCCCAGCAAGGAGGAACGGCTTCCGACAGCGGGTGCACGTAAGCGTGCATATCCGTCGTGTTGAGGTCGTCCTTCTCGTACCAGGTTGCGGCCGGCAGCACGATGTCGGAGTAAAGCGCCGACGTATCCATGCGGAAGTTCAAGTCGACCACCAAGTCCATCTTGCCCTTCGGCGCCGTCTTCAAGAACTCAACCGCTTTGACACTGCCTTCGGCAATCTCGTCGGCGATCTTGTTGTTGTGCGTGCCCAGGTAGTGATCGAGGAAGTACTCGTGACCCTTGGCCGAACTCATCAACGCGTTACCGCGCCAGATGAACCAAACCCGTGGCCAGTTTTCGGCGTGGTCAGGCTTCTCGACCGCGAACTTCAAGTCCTTGCTCTTCAGCTGATCGACAACGTAGTTGACGATACCGGCTTCATCCATGGCGCCAGCGGCACGTGCGTCTTCGGCAACCTTCAGCGGGCTGCGGTCAAACTGCGGGTAGAAAGGCATCCAGCCATTCTTCACCGCGCGCACTTGAACATCCATGGTGTGGCCTTCGGCAATGCTGCCTTCGGGCTGGTTCGGCGGCACCGTGTGGTAGTCGCGGAAACTCTTCTCATAGCGCCACTGGTCGGTGTTGACGTAGTGCCAGGACGGAGCGTTCTGCAAGCGAATCGCAGGAACCCAGTCCTTAGCAAAAGCAATGTTGCCCCAAGGTTCACCCGGAGCCAGCTTTTCTTGACCAACGTAGTGAGCCAAGCCACCACCGTTGACGCCTACGCAACCGCAGAACATCAAGGCGTTGATCGCGGCGCGGTACATCAAGTTGCCGTGGTACCAGTGGTTGATACCAGCGCCAATGATCACTGTGCACTTACCGTTGGTGTGCTCAGCAGTCGAAGCCCACTCACGAGCGAACTTG